>DATLLK010000406.1:0-2222 GCA_035537895.1 Planctomycetota bacterium | reverse complement strand
CTTCGCGACGGTCGTGACCTGCTCCGGCTCGTGGGGGAGGAACTCGTGGAGGGGCGGGTCGAGGAGGCGGATCGTGACCGGCCGGCCCTCCATCTCCCGGAAGATCCCGACGAAGTCCGCGCGCTGCATCGGCTGGAGCTTGTCGAGCGCCGCGCGGCGGGCCGGGATCTCCTCCGCGAGATGATCCTCGCGGACGGCCGTGATGCGGTCGCCCTCGAAGAACATGTGCTCCGTCCGGCAGAGGCCGATGCCCTCCGCCCCGTACTCGACGGCGACCTGCGCGTCGCGGGGCGTGTCGGCGTTGGTCCGCACGCCGAGGCGCCGGAACGAGTCGGCCCACGCGAGGATCCGCTGGAACTCCTTCGTGAAGGCGGGCGCCACCGTGGGCACCGCCCCGCGCATGACCTCGCCCGCCGTGCCGTCGAGCGAGATGACGTCGCCCGCGCGCACGGTGACGCCGTTGACGGTGAACCGCTCGGCGCCGACGTCGATGCGGACCGCGCCGACGCCCGCCACGCAGCACTTGCCCATGCCGCGCGCGACGACCGCCGCGTGCGAGGTCATCCCGCCGGTGGCCGTGAGGATCCCCTGCGCCGCGTTCATCCCGCCGATGTCCTCGGGGCTCGTCTCGTTGCGCACGAGGATCACGGCGTCGCCCGCGGCGGCGCGCCGCTCGGCCTCGTCGGCCGTGAAGACGACCTTCCCCGTGACCGCGCCCGGGCTCGCGGGCAGCCCGCGGGCGATGACGTCGCGCTTCGCCGCGGGGTCGAACGACGGGTGGAGGAGGTGGTCCACCTGGCTGGCCTCGACGCGGGTGACCGCCTCTTCCCGTGAGATGAGCCCCTCGTTCGCCATGTCGTGCGCGGCGCGGACGGCGGCCGCCGCGGTCCGCTTCCCGCGCCGCGTCTGGAGCATCCAGAGGCGCCCCTGCTCGATCGTGAACTCGACGTCCTGGAGGTCGCGCCAGTGCCGCTCGAGGATGCCGCGGATCTCGACGAGCCGCGCCCAGGCCTCGGGCTGCTCGCCCGCGAGGTCGGCGATCGGCTCCGGCGTGCGGATGCCGGCCACCACGTCCTCGCCCTGCGCGTTCATGAGGAACTCGCCGTAGAAGACGTTCTCGCCGGTCGAGGGGTCGCGCGTGAACGCGACGCCGGTCCCCGACGTGGGGCCGAGGTTGCCGAACACCATCGCCTGGACGGTCACCGCGGTCCCGGCGAGCCCGCTGATCCGGTGGATCTTGCGGTACTTGACCGCCCGGTCGGACTCCCACGACGCGAAGACGGCGGCGATCGAGTTCTCGAGCTGGGCCCAGGGGTCGTCGGGGAACGGCCGGCCCGTGTGGCGGCGGCACAGCTCCATGTACTCGCGCACGACGCCGCGCAGGACGTCCGCGGAGAGGCCCACGTCGGTGTCGACGCCGGCCGCGCGCCGCGCCTCGGCGAGCACGTGCTCGAACGCGTCGTGCGGGACGCCCAGCACGACGTCGCCGTACATCTGGACGAACCGGCGCCGCGCGTCGAGGGCGAAGCGCTCGTCGCCCGACATCTTCGCGAGGCCCGCCACGCACGCCTCGGACAGGCCGAGGTTCAGGACCGTGTCCATCATCCCGGGCATCGAGATCGCCGCTCCCGAGCGCACGGAGAGGAGCAGCGGTCGCCGCGCGTCCCCGAACCCGCGACCGAGCTCCTTCTCGAGACGGGCGACCGACGCGCGCACGCCCGCCATCACGCTCCTCGGGACCTTGTGCCCGGCCTTGTAGAACTGCCCGCACACGCTGGTCGGGATCGTGAACCCGGGCGGCACGGGGAGGCCGAGGCGGCACATCTCGGCGAGGCCCGCGCCCTTGCCGCCGAGGACCTCCTTCATCGAGCCGTCCCCGTCCGCGCGGCCCGGCCCGAACTCGTGGATCGCCTTCATCGCGCGCGCGCCTCCGATCGGCCCGTCCCTCGCCCGTGCGACGAGCGGCCGGGGCCAGCCTACCTGACGAGCCGACGCGCGCGCGGGGAGGATCCCGAGGACGTGTGCGCGAAGTCCCGCCCGGCGCCGCGCGAACAAGACTCTCACTCGGGCTGAACGCCGTTTCTGAAGAACCTGCGGCAGGCCCAACCGACCGGCGCCGCACAAGCCGCTGCGCCAGGTCCCCGTCCGAGATTCCCCCCGCGGCGTGCCGCCCTAGATGCCGTCGGGCGATCCGGGACCGTCGGGCGAGCCCGCATCCGGGG
>DATLLK010000405.1:0-5388 GCA_035537895.1 Planctomycetota bacterium | reverse complement strand
CCCTTGGACGGCCCAGGCGATGTACTCGCCCGAGATCCACGGGCGCGCGGCGGGCCACCGGTTCACCGTCGGCACCGGGCCGTCCAAGGGCACCGAGGGCGAGACGCCGCCGACGCCCGACGAGGTGTACGCCGTCGGCCGGAAGCTGCTCGAGAAGAAGCAGTGGGCCGAGGCGGCGAAGGTGCTCGCGGGCCTGAAGTCGCTGCCGCTGCGCGACGACGTGGCGGTCGAGATCGAGGCCGCGCTCCTGCGCAGCGCCCTCGAGACGAAGGACGCGAAGGAGATCGTGCGCGCGCGCGAGGAGCTCGTGCGCCGCGACCCGGCGCAGGTCCCCTCCGACCTCCTCTCCGCCCGCGCGATCGCGGCGGCCTACGCCGAGGTCGGCGCGCACGCCGTCGCCTCGACGCTCTTCCGCGACCTCGTGGCGCGGTCCTTCGGCGTGGAGGCGGGCTGGGCGGACACGCTCCGCGCGCGCGGCCGCGAGGTCGAGGGCCTGACGTCGCTCGGCGACGCGCTGAAGGCGTACCCCGTCTCGAACCGCACGGCCGCCGCCGCCCTCCAGCGCGCGACGCGCTACCGCGACCTGCGCCGCCCCGAGGGCCAGCCCGGCAAGGCGGGCGCCCCCATGGACGAGGAGGGCCTCGCCTCGCTCCGCGAGGTCGCGGCCCACTACGCGGAGACGCCGATCGCGGGTCCGGCCTCCTACGCGATCGTCGAGTCCCTGCGCCGCACGCGGGACCTCGATGCCGCGGTCACGGAGGCGACCGCGTTCCCGCGGCGGTTCCCGGACAGCCCGTTCGTGGACGACGCGCTGTTCTTCCTCATGGACAGCCGCTTCGCGAAGTTCGAGGCGGCGCCGACGAAGGACGCGGGGACGCCGGTTCTCGAGTCGGCCCGCCGCCTCACGTCGGAGAAGTTCCGCCGGCCCGACGGCGGCGAGGACCTCTCCGAGTTCCGTCCGCGGGCTTTCCACGCGACGGCGCGCGTCAACCACGTGCTGGGCGACGTGGAGGCCGCGATCGCCGCCTACCGCGAGGCCGCGCCCCACGTCGAGGACGCGCGCGAGGCGCTCGCCTACCTGACCGAGGCGCGTCTCGAGGTCCCCGAGTCCGTCACGGCGCCCATCGCCGGCAAGGCGGCCTTCCCGCTGAAGTACCGCAACGTCGGCGAGGTCCGCTTCAAGGCGTACCCCGTCGACCTGCAGGTCCTCTTCGCGGTCCGCCGGACGCTCGAGGGCCTCAACAAGATCGACCTCTCGGGCATCGCGCCGGCCAAGGAGTGGTCCGTCACGCCGAAGGACGGGGGCGACCACGCCTGGCACGAGACGTCGATCGACCTCCCGCTCGGGGAGGGCGCGGCCGGCGTCTTCCTCGTCGTCGCGAAGGCGGGCGGGCTCGAGACGAGCACGCTCGTCGTGAAGACCGACCTGCGGGTCGTCCTCCAGACGATCGGCGACAAGGCCCGCGTCCACGTGACCGACCCAGCGGGGAAGGGCGTGCGCGGCGCGTTCGTGACCGTCTCGGACGGCCAGCAGATCAAGGCCCGCGGCCTGACCGACGGTCGGGGCATGTTCGAGGCGCCCGGCGTCGGTCCGAAGCCCTTCGTCGTCGCGAGTGTCGAGGACCGCTACGCGACGGGCCGATAGCGGGAGGCGAACCGGGGGGCCGACCCCATCGACGACCGCAACCGAGCGGGCTGCCGACGCCGGTTACGTCGCCACCGGGGGGCTCAAGGGGGCCCCCCGTAAATACGATGAGGAATCGGGCGGCGATTCTCCGACCCGCGCCGTGAATACATCCCCCCCGGCGCACGAGGACGGCAGATGACCGATCCGGTCCCGATCGAAACGCTGTTCCGCGACGCCTCCGATCTCTTCGTGCTCCTGGGCAGCGACCGCCGCGTGCGGCACGCGAACCCGGCGATGCGCGAGGGCGTCCGGGGAGCGCGGCCGGGGGTCGACTTCCTCGAGATCGTCCCCGAGGGCTCCTACGCACGGATGGCGACCGAGCTCGCGAGGGCCGCGGGCGGGGCCACGGTCTTCCTCGAAGTCGAGCTGGCGGACGGCGTCCGGGGCGGCCGCCGTGTCGAGTGGCGGTTCTTCCCCGTGGACGGCGGGCTCGTCGCGGGCCTGGGCCGCTTCCGTGGCGAGGATCCCGCGATCCTCGAGCAGCTCGGTCGCGTGAACGAGGAGCTGCGCGAGAAGACGCGCATCCTCGACCACATCCAGATCGAGCTGACGCAGGTCCCGTTCATCGACCCCGTGACGGGCGTCTGGAACCGGCTCCAGGTCGTCGAGCGCCTGACCGGCGAGTGGAGCCGCAGCGAGCGCTACGGCAGCCCCATCTCCTGCCTCCTCGTGCAGGTCCAGGGGCTCGCCGAGATCCGCGCGAGGCAGGGTCCCTTCGTCGGCGACGAGGTCCTGAAGGCCGTCGCGCGGCGGCTGAAGCGCACCGTGCGCGACCACGACGTCGTCGGCCGCTACGGCGACCAGCGCTTCGTGCTCGCGGTCGTGGCCGACGGCGACGGGGCGCGCGCCCTCTGCCGGCGCGTCCGCCAGGCCGTCTCGGGCGAGCCCGTGGCGGTCGGCGACCGCAAGCTCCAGGTCGCGGTCTGCATCGGCGGCGCCACGAACCGCTCGGAGGGCGTCGAGATCATGGAGGACCTGTTCTCCGTGGCCGAGACCTCGCTCCTCGAGGCGGTCCGTACTGAGACGCACCCCGAGGGCGGCATCCACGTCGCCGAAGAGATCGGGGTCTAGCGATCGCCGGGATCCTCGCGCTGAGTCGCACCGGGACGTGAGGAGGACGGTCCAGGTTCTGCCCCCGGGGACCCGGGCTCAGGACTCTGGAGGAGGTCGCCCGGCAGCAGGATCGTGACGACGCCGAACGCGACGAAGAGCGCGGCGGCGATCCAGCGCACGACCTTCATGTTGATGCGGTGCGCGAGCGCCTCGCCGAGCCAGACCGCGGGCACGTTGGCGAGCATCATGCCCACGGTCGTTCCGACGACGACCGCCACGAGCGACGGGTATCGCGCCGCGAGCGTGATCGTCGCGAGTTGCGTCTTGTCGCCCATCTCGGCGATGAAGAATGCGATGAACGTGGTCACGAACGCGCCGGAAGCGTGCAGGGTGGGCTCGCCGTCGAGCGTGTCGGGCTTTAGCGTCCACAGCCCGAAGCCGACGAAGGCGAGACCGACGACCCAGCGCAGGACGTCGGGACGGACGAGCCCCGCCGCCCACGCGCCGACGGACCCCGCGAGCGCGTGGTTCGCGATCGTCGCCGCGAGGATCCCGAGCACCAGGGGCCAGAATCGGCGGAACTTGGCGGCGAGGACGAACGACAGGAGCTGCGTCTTGTCGCCGGTCTCGGCGATGGCGACGAGCAGGGTGGAGGTGAGGAACGCCGAGAGCACGGTCGGCGGATCCTAGCCCTGAGGATGCGTGTGCCCCGAGAGGCGCCGTGGGGCTCGCAACTCGGGCGTCCCGACTGCAACACTTCCGTCGTTCACCCCGAGAGGAGGCCGCACCACTCCGCGTTCATGCCTTCGCCGCACGCGCGCAGGAGGAGGACCCGCCGGTCGGTGAACCTCTCTCGGAGGTCGAGCCGCGTGAGGGGCGGGCGGCGGCGCCACGAACCGCTCCGAGGGCGTCGAGATCCTGGAGGCCCTGTTCTCCGTGGACCGGATCCTGGCGCCGGGCTTCCCCACGTCGCACGGACCCTTCGCCATCTACTTCAGGTTCAGCGGCCTGAATGGTCATTACCAGCTCCGGGTCGTCTTCCCCGTCCCGCGGTCCCGGATGGCGGCATCGCAGAGCACGAACACGCTCACCCTCTGGCGGGGACCACTGCCGGGGATGCCATTCCGAGTCCCTCGCGGGCCGTTCACCACCACCAGCGCAGCGGCGGCGTGCTGACGTAGGACGCGGTCGCCTCTTCGAGGCCGCCCCACTCCGCGTCCATCCCCTCGCCGCACAGGCGCACGAGGACCCGCAGCAGGACGAGCCCCTCGTAGAGGTCGAGCCGCGTGTGGACGTCGGGCGGCGGCGCGACGTGGCCCGCGTACGTCTCGAGGAACCGCCGGGTGGAGGCGGCGCCCGGCTCGCCCGTCGAGACGAGGAAGGTCGCTACGTCTTCCCACGGGTCGCCCGCGCCCGCGACCTCGACGTCGCGCATGCCGGTGTAGGCCCGCCGCTGGACGGCCACGCTCTCGAGGCCGAACGATCCGTGAACGGGCCGGCGCTCGACCTCGTCGGGCACGGCCTCGGCGTGGCGGCACAGGCGCGCCTCGTACGCCGCGGTGAGGTCGGCCGGCAGGCGGTCTGCATCGCGCAGGCGATCCATCTGGCGCGCGATGCGACCGAGCAGGGTCTCGCGCCACGGTCGCACGGGACCGCGCGCCGGGACACCCCACGGCCCGAGATCGGCGACGGAGAGGCGGTGGAGCAGCCAGAGCCCGTGCGCCATGTCTTCCGCCAGGGCGACTCGCCCCTCCGTGCCGAGGATGTGCCACGCGGTGCGCGCGTCGCTCGTGCCGAGCCGGGTCTCGAGCGCGACCGCGACGTCGGAGCCGGGGGCGGCGGCGCGCACCGCGACGCTCGAGGGAACGGGGACGCCCCGCGACGTCAGGAGCCCGAGCAGCTCCGCGCCGCGGCGCACGAGCGCGGCGCCGCGCGTGTCGATCGCGACCTTCAGGCGGTAGGCGAGCCCGCCCTGCGCCCGCACGCCCCAGGTGCTGACGCCGGCCAGCGTAAGCGGCTCGCGGCGCACGGCGGTCGGCGGGGGAAGGCCGGGCGCCATGCGCTCGAAGAGGGCCGCGGCGCGCTCGGGGGCGTCGTCGATCTCGTGCATGGAGGTTCCTCCCCCTTCACTCGCTCGAGGCCGCCCGCAGGTCACGCGGGGAGGTCGGCCTCCACGGGCCGCAGGGGCTCGACGTCCTCGGCGTCGAGGGTGAGGGCCCCGTGGACGGTGCGCACGACGCCCGTCACGAGGAAGGGCCCGCCCCCCGAGAGCCGCGGGCCGACGCGACGGTAGGCCTCGGGGAAGAGCACGACCTCCACCGTCCCCGCAAGGTCCTCGAGCATCAGGAACTTCATGTAGCGGCCCTCCTTCGTCCGCACGCGCCGGTCCGTGACGAGGACGCCCGCGACCCGCACGGTCTGCCCCGCGTGCCCCCCGAGGTCGACCGTCGACACGGCGCCGTGGAGCCGCGCCGCCTCGCGCACGAGCTCCATCGGGTGCGCCGTCGCGGTCAGGCCGAGGACCTCCGTCTCGATCTCGAGCAGGCGCGCGGGCGGGTAGTCGGGCGGGACCGGGATCGCGCGTCGCGGGCGGAGGAAGGCCTCCCGCGCGAAGAGCCGCCCGCCGTTGCCCGCTCCCCCCCCGCCGC
>DATLLK010000404.1:0-5310 GCA_035537895.1 Planctomycetota bacterium | reverse complement strand
CACCGGGCGCGCCCTCCTCGACCGCGTGCGTCGCGGCGCGCGAGGACACCGGCGTCGCGGAGGCGACGGCGACCCGCAGGCCGCCGGCGAGAGACTCGGCGCCGGTGTCGATCGGGCCCTCCGCGGGTCCCGCCTCGACGGCCCACTGCCAGCGGACGGGCGCCGCCGCCGCCTCGGGCGGCGCGGCCGGTTGGTCCATGCTCCCGCCCTCGCGCGTCCAGCGCCACGGGTTGGAGGTCCCGGCGGAGGTGCGGCCCATGTCGTCGGTCCGCGTGACGGACGGACGCTCCGTCGTCGCGCACGAAGCGAGAAGACACGAGGCGAGCATCAGGGGCGCGAGAGGAACGGCGAGCCGGGTGGCGCGGGACATGGGCCTGGCCTCCACGCATCAGGATAGCCGTCCGTGCACGGGCGGCCAGCGGCGCATGGCGGGATCGACCGGCGCCGGGGGCCGTGAAGGCTCCGCGTTCGTGAATGGATCGCGCGGCGTCGAGTAGCCTCTCCCGCCGATGACGGAAGCCGCGGTCCGGTTCCAGGGGGTCACGAAGCGCTTCGGCGAGTTCACCGCCGTGGCCGACCTCGACCTCGAGGTGCCTCGCGGCACGATCTTCGGGCTCCTTGGACAGAACGGTGCCGGCAAGACGACGTCGTTGCGGATGCTGATGAACGTCTTCGCGCCCGACCAGGGACGCGTCGAGGTGCTCGGCGAGACGATGAACGAGGGACTGAAGGCGCGCCTCGGCTACCTCCCCGAGGAGCGCGGGCTCTACAAGAAGATGCGGCTGCGCGAGCTGCTCCGGTTCTTCGGGCGCATCAAGGGTCGCGACACCGCGTTCCTCGACCCGCGCATCGAGCGCTGGCTCGAGCGGATGGGGCTGTCGGGCTGGATCGACCGCCGCGTCGAGGAGCTGTCCAAGGGGATGGCGCAGAAGGTCCAGTTCGTGGTCACGGTGCTCCACGAGCCCGAGCTCGTGGTCCTCGACGAGCCCTTCTCGGGCCTCGACCCCGTCAACCGCGACGTGCTGCGCGACGTCGTGCTCGAGCTGCGCCGCGGCGGGGCGACGATCCTCTTCTCGACCCACGTGATGGAGCAGGCCGAGGCGCTCTGCGACCGGCTCGTGCTCCTCCACCGCGGCCGCACGCGGCTCGCGGGCACGGTCGACGAGGTGCGGCGGCGCGAGGGCCGCGAGGCGGCCTTCGTCCGCATCGACGCGACCGGGTCGGACCCGTACCAGGGGCTCCCCGGCGTCGCGGCGGCGTCGGTCACCGGCCGCGAGGCCGAGTTGACCCTCGCCGACGGCGCCGACACCGACGCGCTGCTCCACGAGCTCACGCGGCGCGGCAGCGTGCGGCGGTTCGAGGTGCGGGCGCCGAGCCTCCACGAGATCTTCAAGCGGGTCGTGGGAGAGGCGTCGTGAGGCAGGTCGGTCGCATCGCCCTTCGCGAGTACCTCGAGAACGTCCGCACGAAGACGTTCCTGATCGGGATCTTCCTGACCCCGGTGCTGATGGGCCTGTCGTTCGTGATCCCGGCCCTGCTCGAGCGCCAGCGCACCGAGCAGAGGAAGATCGCGATCGCCGACGTGACGGCGGCGCTCGGGCCCGAGGTGGCGCGGCGCCTGACGGCGCGGTCCGCGCCGGGCGACCCCGAGCCGCTCTACGCCGTCGAGTCCGTGCCGCTCCCAGGGGACGACGTCGCGGCGCGCGAGAAGAGCGTGGAGGCGGTGCGCACGGGCCTCGACGAGCGGGTGAAGGACGGCTCCCTCTTCGCCTACCTCGTGCTGCGCCCGTCCGCCCTCGAGCGGAAGGAGGGCTCGGCGGCCTCCGAGTACCGCGCGGGCAACCTCTTCGACGTCAAGGTGATCGAGCAGGTGCGCGCCGACCTGACGGACGCGGTGAACGAGCGCGTCGTGCGCGAGGGGAACGTCCCCCGCGAGACGGCGGCGATCCTCACGTCGAGGCCCCCGCTCGAGATCGCCGACGTGCGCGCGGAGAGCAAGGCCGCGTCGGTCGCGGCCACGGTCACGCCGTTCATCTTCACGCTGCTGCTCTACCTGACGATCGTGACGGTGAGCCAGGCGCTCGTCACGAGCACGATCGAGGAGAAGGGCAACCGGGTGATCGAGGTCCTGCTGTCGAGCGTGAGCCCCTTCGAGCTCATGGCGGGCAAGATCCTCGGCACGTGCGCCGTGGGGCTGACGCTCATCCTGATCTGGTCGGCGGGCGGGCTCGCGGGGCTCGCCTTCCACGGGATCCACGTGGTGTCGGGCGGCCAGCTCCTGCTCTGCCTCGCGCTCTACCTGCTCGGCTTCCTCCTCTACGCGAGCCTGATGGTGGCCGTCGGGAGCGCCTGCAACACGCTGAAGGAGGCGCAGAACCTCCTCGCGCCGGTGATGTCGCTCCTGACGATCTCCCTCTTCTTCCTGCTGGCCGTCGGGCGCGAGCCCCACGGAACGCTCGCCCGCGTGCTCGGCTTCATCCCGCCGTTCACGCCCTTCCTGATGATGATGCGCGCGACCGCGTCGCCGCCCGCGCCGACCTGGGAGATCGTCCTCTCGCTCGTGCTGCTGGCCGCCTCCGCGTGGTTCGCGATGCGGCTCGCCGCCCGCGTGTTCCGGACGGGGGCGCTGCTCTACGGGAAGCCGCCGAGCCTGCGCGAGATCTTCCGCTGGATGCGGGCCCAGTAGCCAGACGTCGCGCAGCCAGACGTCGCGCAGCCCGACGTCGCGCAGCCCGAGGTGTCCCGCTCGACGCGGCTTTACTTCGCCGAGGGCAGCGGCGCGAGCGTGAAGACCTGCGCCAGCACGTCGGTGGCGACCGTGCGGTCCGTCGCCGCAAGGCGCGCGGGGCTGCGGAGCGTCGTGTTCTCGCCCTCGACGCGCGCGCGGGCGCCCGCGGAGAGATCCGTCCCCGAGAGCTCCTTCACGTGGCGCACGTGGCGTCGCAGGTCGGCGTCGACCAACGGGTGGTGCAGGATGCCGTCGAGCCAGCGCTGCACGACGGGGCGGCCCATCCAGAAGTCGCCGCAGCGGTCGAGGTAGTCGTTCGCGGCCGACTCGTTGTCGAGGCCCTTGCGATCGAGGCCCGTGTTGTCCGTGCCCTCTTCGCCGCCGGGGCCCTCCTTCTCGGGGGGGCGCTCGCAGAGCAGGGCCGGCAGGTAGAGGTTGGCGAACAGGCCGCGGCGGAACGCGTTCACGGAGCCGGCGAAGTCGCCGCGGTAGAAGCGCGCGAGCCCCAGGTTCACGAGGGCGTCCGTGTCGTCGTCGCAGGCCTCGAGCTCGCGGATCGCGCGCTCGATGCGCCCCATGCGCAGGTACGACTCGCCGACGAGGAACCGGACGTCCAGCGGGTCGGTCGGGGCGAGCTTCAAGAGCCGCCGGAAGACGCGGACCGACTCGTCGTAGTGGCCGAGCCAGAACTCGCAGAGCCCGTGGCCGTGGAGCGCGCGCAGGAAGGGGCGCGTCGCGGGATCGGACCACCAACGGCGCGACTTGAGGTCGGCCTCGCCGCCGCTCACCACGAGACCGCGCCGTGCGAGGCGCATCGCGCGCAGGTAGTCGCGGTCGGCCCGCTCGAGGCGTCCGAGGTCGTACGCCGCCTTGCCGCGTCCCCACCACGCCTCGGAGCTCTCCGGGTCCACGTCGATCGCGCGCTCGTAGCACCGGAGGGCCTCCTCCGGCTCGCCGCGATCCAGGAACTGGCGGCCCAGGTCGCAGAACTTCGAGGCTTCGCTGTCCATCCCGAGCAGCCTACCATCGGTCAGGACCCGGTCCGATTCGCGCCGACCACCCCCGGGAGGTGCCTGGAACCGGCCACCCGGACGGAGGGCTCTCCCGCGTGACGCGCACCCGCCTCGTCCTCGCGCTCGCGGCGATCGCGGCGCTCGCCGCGTGGGGCATCGAGCGTCTCGTCGTCACGGATCGCGAGGCGATCGAGGCGCTGATCGAGGGTGCGCGCGCGGCGGTCGTGCGCGGCGACGGGCCGGCGCTCGAGTCGACGCTCGCCGACGACTACGCGGAGCGCGGGCTCGACCGCGCGGGTGCGATCGCGTGGATCCAGCGTCTCTGGCGGCGCTCGCAGCTGTCCGCGCTCACCGTGGACGTCGAGGACGTGCGCGTCGAGGGCGATCGCGCGGCGGCGCGCGTCACGGTCTCGCCGACGATGGGATTCGGGGGCACCCGCTTCGGCGGACGCGTCGATCTCGAGCGTCGCGCAGCCGGCTGGCGCATCACGGGGATCGCGCCCGACGACGCCGCCTTCCTCCCGAACTGAAGCGTCCGCGGGAGGAGCGCCGGCGGTAGCCGCGTCCTCCCGAACCGATCCGGCCGCGGCCGAGTCCGGCGGTCCGGGGGTCACCCCGGATTCCTCGTCAAGTCCGTGCCCGGGGCGGGCCGATAGGACCTCGTTCGCCGAGGAGGGACCGTGGCACAGGGCGACGAGCTGGCCTACCTGCTGCGCCGGGCGATCCCCGACGCGCTGGACCCGATCGTGCGACGCGCGGTCGGCACGGTCGTTCCGCGCCTCGGCGAGGAGGATCGCTACCGGATCGTGCACGCCGGGCACTTCTCGAGCCGCGTCGCGGCCGATCTCCTCGCCTTCGGCCGCAACCAGCGCTACGACGGCGCGCTCGTCGTGATCGACGAGGACGTCGCCCGCGCCGTCATCTTCAAGGGCGGCCGCATCGTCGGCGCGTCGAGCGACTTCCTGTTCGAGCGCCTCGCCCGGATCCTCCGGCGGGGCGAGCTCGTGGACGACGACATGATGAGGCGCCTCCAGGAGATGGAGGAGGCCGGCGGGACCGTGCAGGCGATCGCGCACCTGAAGCCCTCCGTGGCGGCGTGGGCGGTCGAGACGCAGGTCTGGGAGGTCGTGGCCGCGCTGTTCCTCGTCCGCGCGGGACACTTCCTCTTCATCGAGGGCGAGCCCGACCTCGGCAGCGTGCCCGAGATGGACTTGAACCCGATGGACCTGGCGATCGAGGGCCTGCGCCGCTACGACGAGTGGCGGCACGGCACGACGCACGTGCCGACGCCCGTGCGCGAGACGCCCCCCGCGCGCCCGCCGAAGTCGCCGACGCGCGCGGCGGGCAACGAGCCGACGCGCGAGGAAGAGGTGCAGCGCGTGCTCGCGCAGCTGCGGTCGTTCGGCGAAGCCGTCTGAGGTCCGCGCCGCGCGCGCGGCAGCGGACGTCGCTCACTTGCCGACGCGGATCCCGATCGGGGAGCCGACGGGCGCCTCGCGACCGGGCTCGACGTCCTGGCTCACGACGTGGTGCCCCTGCGCGTGGCGGGCGGCACGCCGGGCCACGTCG
>DATLLK010000403.1:0-8998 GCA_035537895.1 Planctomycetota bacterium | reverse complement strand
CTCCTCGGCTGCGTGCTCCCCATCCTCCCGGGAACCCCCCTGTCGTGGGTCGGGCTCTTCGTCGTGTGGGCCGCCCGCGGCTTCGACGCACGCACGTTCAGCGACACGACGGTGTGGGTGCTGCTCGGCGTCACGGCCGTCGTGACGGCGCTCGACTTCGTCGCGCCGCTGATCGGCGCCAAGCGCTACGGGGCCACGCGGTGGGGCACGTGGGGGTCCGTCGCCGGGATGCTCGTCGGCGCGTTCATGTTCCCGCCCTTCGGGATGATCGTCGGCGCCTTCGTCGGGGCGCTCGCGGCCGAGCTGCTCGGCGGACAGGCGACGCGTCCCGCGCTCAAGGCCTCGTGGGGGACCTTCGTCGGCACGATGCTCGGCATCTTCGTGAAGGTCGCCGCCTCGGGCGTCATCCTCTGGTACGTCCTCGTGGAGGTCTTCGCGTAGCGTGGTGCGCGTCGCTCGATGTACGGGAGGTCCGCCCATCCTTCGCCGTCTCCTCCCCGCGCTGCTGCTCGCGACCTGCGTCGCCGCGCCCGCGAGGGCGCAGGATGCGCCGTCGCCGACCGACGTGCGCCGCGCGGTCGACGCGGGCGCCGCGTGGCTGCGCAAGGAGTTCGCCGAGGGGTTCGTGTCGGAGACGCGGAACGACCCGGTCGAGGTCGTCGTCCTCACGCTGTCGCACGCGGGCGCGAACCTCGACGACCCGGTGTTCGCGCGCGGGTTGAAGGTCCTCGAGGGGAGCGACCTCCGGTTCACGTACCGCGTCGCGCTGACGGCGATGGCGCTCTCCGAGGTGAACCCGCGGCGCTACCAGGGCCGCATCGCCCACTGCGCCCAGTGGCTCGTGGACACGCAGCTCCCCGAGGGCGAGTGGGGTTATCCGGGCGCGCCGAGCGATCGCGAGGGCGTCACCGTGCCCGTCCCCGAGACGACGCCGGGGTCGGAGGAGGAGAGCGGCGCCCCCAAGGCCAAGGTGTCGATCGCGCGGCGCACCTCCGGGCCCGCCTATCTGGGGATCAAGGGCGACTTCTCGAACACGCAGTTCGCGATCCTCGGGCTCCGCGCCTGTCGCGACGCCGGGGTCGAGGTGCCCAAGGAGACGTGGAAGGCGGCGCTCGACTACCTGCGTCGCTACCAGCGCAAGGACGGGGGCTGGGGCTACGTCATGACGGGGGCGCAGGACGAGGCGAGCTACGCCTCGCTCACCTGCGCCGGGATCTGCAGCGCCGCGATCTGCCTCCACGCGCTCGGCACGAAGGACGTGCGCTCGGACGCGGCGGTGAAGCGCGGCCTCGGGTGGCTCAAGAAGAACCTCGACCTGACGCGCAACGTCGGGATCGACCAGAGCGTCATCATCGGCCCGAGCCCGTGGCAGTACTACCACCTCTACTCGCTCGAGCGCGCCGCGCGCGTCCTCGGCCTCACGGAGGTCGAGGGCCGCGCGTGGTACCCGGTGGGGGCCCGCTGGCTGCTCGAGAAGCAGCGTCCGGACGGCTCCTGGGTCGACGAGTCCGGTCTCGGGACCCGCCCCCGCTACATGGACACGGCGGACACCTGCTTCGCGATCCTCTTCCTCGCGCGGGCGACTCGACCGCTCACCGGTGGGTAGGCGGGCCCCGGTTCCCCCGCGTACCGTGGGGGGATGCGCCTCCCCCTCGCGCTTGCCGCAGCGCTTACCCTCGTCGCGGTCGCGGCGTGCCGTCGCGGGGAGGTGCCCGGAGACCCGAGCGACATGACGCCCAAGGACGCCTCCTCCGCGCCCGCGACGACGAAGCTCGCCACGTTCGGCGGCGGCTGCTTCTGGTGCGCCGACGCCCTGTTCCGGCGGCTCGAGGGCGTGCAGTCCGTCGCGTCGGGGTACGCGGGGGGCGCGACCGAGTCGCCGACGTACGAGGAGGTCTGCAGCGGCACGACCGGGCACGCGGAGGTGGTGCAGGTCCGCTACGACCCCGCGAAGGTCACCTACGAGCAGCTGCTCGAGGTCTTCTGGAAGACCCACGACCCGACGACGCCGAACCGCCAGGGGGCCGACGTCGGGACGCAGTACCGCTCGATCGTCCTCTGGCACGACGAGGCGCAGCGCGCGACCGCGGAGGACCTGAAGCGCAGGCTCTCGGAGGCGAAGGCCTTCGACGCGCCGATCGTCACCGAGATCGTGCCCTTCCAGCGGTTCTGGGAGGCCGAGGAGTACCACCAGGGCTACTTCGACGCGAACCCGCGCCAGTCCTACTGCCGGGTCGTGATCGCGCCGAAGGTCGAGAAGCTCGAGAAGGTGTTCCGCGACCGGCTGAAGCGCGACAAGTAGGCGTGTCGGCCCGCATCGACGGGCGCCTCCCCCCGGTGGCACCCTTCGACGTCGAACGAAGGGGTCCGGCCGGCCCCGGCGCCACCGACCCTCCCGGTCCCCGTAGTGTCACTCGATCGTTCGGCAGGCCCATCCCAGGAGATTCCGCATGAAGCTGCGCACGCTGCTCGCGAAAGCCACGCTCCCGGCCCTCCTCGTCGGCGTCCTCGGCGCGACGCCCGTCGCGGCGGCGCCCGAGACCCACGCCATCGACGCGGTCCACTCGACCGTGCTCTTCCGCGTGAAGCACATGAACGTCGGCTACTCGTACGGGCGGTTCAACGAATTCTCGGGCACGGTCGTGCTGGACGCCGCGAGTCCCGCCGCCTCCAGCGTCAAGCTCGAGGTGAAGGCCGCGTCGATCGACACGGCCAACACGAAGCGCGACGACCACCTGCGCAGCCCCGACTTCTTCAACGTCGCGCAGTTCCCGACGATCACGTTCGAGAGCACGGCCGTCGCGAAGGTGGGCGACGACGCCTTCGAGGTGACGGGCGACCTCACCCTCCTCGGCGTGAAGAAGTCGGTGAAGGTGCGCATGACGAAGACGGGCTCGGGCACCGACCCGCAGGGCGGCGTCCGCACGGGCTTCGAGGGCACGCTCGCGATCAAGCGCTCCGACTTCGGCATGAAGTACGGGCTCGAGGGCATCAGCGACGAGGTGGGCCTGACGCTCGCCTTCGAGACCCTGAAGAAGTAGCGGCTCCCGCCCTCCGGGAGGTTCTCCCGGGATGCTGCTCGACGCACTGTTGCGGCTGGTCCTGCTGCCCGGCGTCCTCGTCGCCGCGGCGGCAGGACTCGGCCGTCTCTTCTTCCCGCGGGCCGAAGCGGCCCGCGAGGCGCTCCTCGGCGCGGGCCTCGCCACCGGCTTCGCGCTCGCGCTCGCGTCGATCGGCGTGCGCCCCGACCTCCCGCTCGCGACGTCCGACCCGGCGTGGTCGTGGGTGGCGTGGTTCGCCGCGGCGGGTGCGCTCCTCGGTGCGGCCGAGATCCTCTCCCCGCGGTCGCGGGGGGTGGCGCTCACCGTGCGCGCGCTCCTCGGGGCGGCCGCCGCGTGGCTGATCCTGACGCCGCTCGTGCCGCATGCGATGGCGTCGGGAGTCCGCATCGCCGGCGTCGTCGGCGGCGCCCTCCTCGTCGCGGGGCTGTGGACCGTGCTCCTCGACGCGTCCCGACGGGGCGGGCGCGCCGCGCTCGCGGGTCCCGTGCTGATCTCGCTGTTCGCGACCTCGGTCGTCCTGCTCCTCTACGGCCGCTCCGCGGTCATGGCGCAGGCCCCGGGCGCGCTCCTCTCCGGGGTCGGCGTCGCGGTGGCCCTGCGCCTGCGCTCCCCGGGTGCGCTTCTTCCCATGACCGTCGCCCCCGTGGTGTCCCTCGTCCTGGTCGGGCTCTGCGTCGGCGGATGGGGGTACCTGAACCACGCGTCGTCGACGCGGTTCCCGATCGAGACCGGCGTCCTCCTCGTCGCGTCGGCCGCCGCGCCCGTCCTGCGCAAGACCTCGCTCGCGCTGAGCGCTGCGGTGCTCCTCTCCGCCGCGGCCGCCGGCCTCGCGTGGCTGCGGGAGGTTCCCGCGCCCACGCCCTGGTGAGTCGCTACCTCGCCGTGATCAGCACGATCCCGGCGACGATCAGGACGAGGCCCGCGACCTTCCCCACGGTCAGGGCCTCGCCGAGGAGCAGCCAGCCCAGGACGACCGCCGTCGCCGGCGCGAGCCCGAAGGCGATGGGCTTCACGCGCGACACGTCGGCGAGCCCGAGCGCGAGGTAGAAGAACGCCATCCCCGCGGCGCCCGCCACGACCCCCGACCCGAGGACCAGCTTCCAGGTCGTGCCGGTCGACGCGCGCTCGAGCGGCCCGTGCACCTCGTGCGCGAAGCCGTATCGTGCCGCCGCCCACACGCCCCACAGGATCGGGAGGGCCACCGTCGTGCGGATCGCGATCGCGGCGAGCGCCGTGACCTCGTGCGTGCGCAGGACCGCCCTCGTGAAGACCTCGCCGACGCCCCAGCACAGTCCCGCGAGGATGGCGAAGAGGTAGGCCATGCGCGTCGATCTTAGGCTCCGCCGCTCCGTTGCGCCCCCGCGAGCGCGGAGCGCAGCGGCCGGTGGAGGTCGCCCCGGCGCTCGACGACGACGCGGTCGAGGCCGAGCCAGCCGGCGAGCCGCACCAGCTCCGGGGCCAGGCGCTCCGCGACGGGTCCCGCGGCCTCTCCGGGCTCGAGGTGGGCCGCCCGCACGAGCAGCCGTCCCGCGGCGCGGTCGGCCTTCAAGTCCACGCGCGCACGCAGCGCCTCGTCCATCAGGAAGGGGAGGACGTAGTACCCGTGGCGGCGCTTCGCCGCCGGCACGTAGATCTCGATCCGGTAGTGGAACCCGAACATGCGCTCGATGCGCCGACGGTCGAAGACGAGGGAGTCGAAGGGCGAGACCAGGGCCGCCGCCGGCACGGGACGGGGCTCGATCCTCGCCCGGGCGGGGACGTACGCCGGCTCCCTCCAGCCGTCGACACGGATCTCCCGGAGCCGCCCCGCCTCGACGAGGGCCGCCACACGCGGCCGGGCGCGTACGGGGCGAAGGCGGAAGTAGTCGGCGAGGTCGGTCGCCGTGCCGATCCCCAAGGCCTCCGCGCTCTCGACGAGGAGCGACTCGAGCGCCTCGTCGGGGGACGGGGCCGGAAGGTCGAGGACCTCCTTCGGCACCACGCGCTCCGTCAGGTCGTAGCAGCGCTCGAAGCCGCGCCGGCAGGCCACCGCGAGCCGCCCCGTCGCGAGCAGCCACTCGAGGACCATCTTGCCGCGCGTCCACGCCCACATGCCCTTCGTTCGCGGCGCCGAGTCCAGGTCGGAGGCCGCGAGCGGGCCCTCCGCGGCGACGCGGCGGAGCAGGTCGTCGACCAGGGTCGGGGCTTCCCGCGCCGCGCGCTCGACGCCGCCCCAGGGATGGCGCTCCATCCGCCACCGGAGCCACGGGAAGTAGCGGACGGGGAGGAACGACGCCTCGTGGCCCCAGTGCTCGAACCACGTCCGCTTCCCGTAGACGAGGTCGTCGAGGGCGCCCCGCTCGTAGGCGCCCAGGCGGGAGAACAGGGGCATGTAGTGCGCGCGCACGAGCACGTTCACGCTGTCGATCTGCACGAGCCGGAGGCGCTCGAGCGTGCGGCGCACGTCCGCCGTGCGTGCGCCCGCGACAGGTCGCGGCCGGTCGAAGCCCTGCGCGGCCAGCGCGATGCGGCGGGCGTCGGTCGCGGTGAGAGCCTCGAGGGTCGAGCGGCGACGACGGGGGCGGGTGGCGGACGTCACGACGCGGCGGAGGGTCGCCTGCTCCGGGACGGGCGTCGAGCCCGTGCGCCGGCGGCGGGCTCCGCTACTTCGGCCCGGGCGCTTCGACCGGCGCGCTCGGGGCGTTGCGGTCCGTCGGCGCGTGCGCGCGCGTGCCACGCCATCCGGCGAGCGTCGCCTCGAACTGCGCCTTCATGCCGCCCTCGGCCTTCTCCGCGGCCTGCTCCTCCGTGGCGATCGCATCCTCCGGCATGTCGAGGAGCCACTGCAGGTTCGCCAGCGTGTCGAGGATCTCGGGCGCGCCCTGCGAGAGCTCGACCGCCTTCTTGGCCCACCCGAGCGCCTCGCGCACGTTGACCTTCTGCTCGAAGGACATCCACGCGACCTGGTTCAAGAGGTCGGGGTCGTCGCCCGCCGCCTCGGCCTGCCGGGCGAGCGCCTGCGCGATCTGGCTCCGGTGGAGCATGACCGCCAGCTCCTCGACCTGGAACCGCGCGCGCGGCTCCTTCGCGAGGGGACGCGCCGCGTCGAGGAAGGCGAGCGCGCGCGCCGCGGGCGCTCCGACGACGGCGCGGCCCACCTCGGGCACGACCTCGGAGGCCGCCGGCGTGTCGGCGAAGTCCTTGAGGATCGTCTCCGCCTGCGCGAGGGCCTCCGGGCCTCGACCGACCGCGAGGAGCGCCGACGCCCAGGCGAGGCGCACGTTCGCCTGCGTCGCCCGGTCCTTCGTCGCCGACTTCGCGCAGAGCCCCTCGAAGAGCGACGCCGCCTCCTCGGACCTCGCGGTCGCGAGCTTGGAGGCGAGCGCGATCCCCGCCTCGATGTCGTCCGGCGACTCCGCGACCTTCCTGCGGAGCGACGGGATCGTCCCCTCGCCGCGCAGGATCCGCTGCGCCTCTTCCGTGAACTCCTCGGGGGGCAGGTAGCCGACGATGCGGTCCACCTCCTCGCCGGCGGCGTCGACGACGACCATCACCGGGTAGCCGTCGATCCCGAAGCGCTTCGCGAGCTCCGGCCCCTCGCCCTTCTCCGCGTCGAGCGTGACGTTGACGAACCCCTTCATCACCTCGCCCACGGACGCCTGGCTGAACGTGTCCGTCTCCAGCCGGCGGCACCAGCCGCACCACTCCGTCGAGAAGTCGACGAACGCGGGCTTGCCCTGCGCCTTCGCCTTCGCGAGGACGTCGGCCCAGGCGGGCGTTCCCTTCTCGAAGGCGATGCCGCGGGGGCCCTCGGGCGCCGGCGCCTCCTCCGCCCGCGCCAGGGCGGCGAACAGGACGACGCAGGCGATCAGACCGGGCACGACGAATCGCGACATGCGGACCTCCAGGAAGGGAGCCGAGGCTACCGCAAGTCGGGCCCGGGGCAGGACGGCGGCGGCGAAGGGCCGGATTCCCGATGCGGGGGGCCGCGGTCCCCCGGCGAGGGCCTGCCCCGGGCCCGTTCGTTCGATCGGTGCGGGGGTCGTAGCATCGCGGCCACTCGATCCGGAGGTCCCGCCTCGTGCACCGCGCGATCCCGCTCCGTCTGCTGCCCGCTCTGCTGCTGTTCCTCTCGCCCTGCGCGGCACGCGCGGAGGAGGCGGCGAAGCCGGGGCTCCACCTCGACCTCGACGTCACGCTGCGGCCGGACGCCCACGAGATCGAGGCGACGGGGCGCCTCTCCTTCCCCCGCGGCCTCGCGGGACTCGAGCGATCGCCCTCGGGCGGCCTGAAGGTGCTGCTCCACGGCGGTCTCGAGCTCGCGGCGGCCGATCCCGCGTGGGTCGTCACGCCCCTCGGCACGGTGCCGGTCGGGCCGAGTGGGGAGGAGCCCGGGCCCGACGACCTCGCGATCGACGCGTGGGACGTGCGCCCCGCCACGGGCGCGTTGACCGACGACGCGAAGCCCGCGCTCCGATGGAAGGGGACGATCCGCCATCCGCCCGTGGCCGAGGCCGAGGACTACGGCCGCGCCTTCGCCCGCTCGCCCGGCACGATCGGGCCCGAGGGGGCCGTGCTCACGCGCTCGACCTGGTGGGTGCCCTTCGCGGGCGAGGACCTGCTCTCGTTCCGGCTCGCCGTGCGCCTCCCGGCGGGCTGGGACGCGGTGAGCCAGGGGAAGCGCTCCGAGCGCGAGGCGCTGGCGGAGGGCACCCGCGTCGTCTGGGAGTGCCCGCACCCGATGGAGGAGGTCTACCTCATCGCGAGCCGCTTCACGCTCTACGAGCGGCCGGCGAGCGGGTTCGACGCGCTGGCCTACCTGCGCACGCCGGACCCGGCGCTCGCGGGCCGCTACCTCGAGGCGACGGCGCAGTACGTCGACATGTACCGACGCCTGATCGGGCCCTACCCGTTCGAGAAGTTCGCGCTCGTCGAGAACTTCTGGGAGACGGGCTACGGGATGCCCTCGTTCACGCTGCTCGGCTCGCAGGTGATCCGCCTGCCCTTCATCCTCCACTCCTCCTACCCCCACGAGATCCTCCACAACTGGTGGGGGAACAGCGTCTACGTGGACTGGGAGCGGGGGAACTGGTGCGAGGGCCTGACGGCCTACCAGGCCGACCACCTGATCCGCGAGGGCCAGGGTCGCGGCGCCGAGTACCGGTTCGACACGCTGAAGAAGTACCGGAGCTACGTGCGCAGCGGGCGGGACTTCCCGCTCTCCGAGTTCCGCTCGCGCCACTCGGGCGCGACCGAAGCGGTCGGCTACGGGAAGAGCCTCCTCCTCTTCCACATGCTCCGGCGGCGCCTCGGCGACGACGCCTTCAAGAAGGCGTTCGCGGCGTTCTACCGGGACAACCTGTGGCGCTCGGCGTCGTTCGACGACGTCGCCCGCGCCGTGTCGGCGAAGGAGGACCTGCGGCCGTTCGTGGGCGCGTGGGTGAAGCGCGTCGGCGCGCCGACGCTCGCCGTCGCGGTCGCGCCCCGGGAGGGCGGCGTCGCGATCACGTTGAAGCAGGTGCAGACGGAGGACCCGTTTCCGCTGCGCGTGCCCGTGGCGGTGACCGTCGCCGGACGGCCCGACGCGATCGTCGTGGAGGCGGACCTCCAGGGCCGCGAGACGACGGTCGACGTCGCGACGCCCGGACCCGTCGTGCGCGTGGACGTGGATCCCGAGTTCGACGTCTTCCGCCGCCTCGACGCGGCGGAGGTGCCCGCGAGCCTCGGCGAGCTGTTCGGCGCCGAGCACGTGACGATCGTGGTGCCCGCGGCCGGCAAGGACCCGATGGCGGCCGCCTGGCGCGCCGTCGCGGACGGATGGAAGGGCGGCGGCGGCGACATCCAGGTCGTCGAGGAGGATCGCCTCGCCGACCTCCCGAAGGACCGCGCCGTATGGGTGCTCGGCTCGGCGAACGCGTGGGCGAGAGCCGTCGCGCCGGCGCTCGCGCCCTGGAAGG
>DATLLK010000402.1:0-2070 GCA_035537895.1 Planctomycetota bacterium | reverse complement strand
GCGAGGCAGGACTGGCCGAACACGGTGCGCCCGTATCGCTCGCGCACGGCGTCGGCCTCGAGCCCGAGGTGGAAGACCTTTCCGGCGTCGCCGAGGATCAGGTCGTAGGCCTTCTCCTCGGTGCGGTCGAGGCGGGCGAGCTGCGGATGGTCGGGCAGCGCGCGGCCCAGGGTGTCGAGGTCGTGGAGGAGCTCGCGGCGGCTCCGCTGGCGCTCGTCCGTGATGCCCTCGGCGACGACCCCCTCGACCGCGAAGCGCGGCTGGCGCGGGTCGCCCCCGGTCACGAACGGCTTGTGGCGCAGCCCGAGGAACCCCACCTCGGTGAAACGGCCGAGCGGCGTCGTGAGCACGATCCACGGCGGGATCAGTCCCTCGTAGCCCGCGTCGTAGCCGCGCAGCGCCGAGACGATCGCCCCGAGGCTCGGGTAGACGATCCCGTCCTCGCCGGGCCTGCGGCCGGTCTGGACGACGTAGGTGGCCGTCTCGTGGCCGTCGATCCCGTGGGACATGCTCCGGATCAGCGAGAACCGGTCGCCCTGCTTCGCGAGCTCGGGGAGGAGCTCGCCGATCCGCACGCCGCCCGCCTTCGTCTCGATCGGGTGGGACAGGGGGCCGCAGTAGTCCGACCCGGCCTCGGGCTTGGGGTCGAACGTCTCGAGGTGCGACGGGCCGCCCGACATCCAGATCTCGACGACGGACCGCACGCGTGCGCGCGCCCCCTTCGCGCGGGAGGGCGCTCCGGGCCCCGCGAGGACCTCGAGCGGCAGGGCTCCCGCCGCGGCGACGCCGACGGCGCCCGCGGCGAGGCCTCGCAGCGCGTCGCGCCGCGAGAGGGTCGGGGAGGTGCGTCGACGGGTCATGATGGGTCGCCCCGGCCGCTCAGTGCCGGCACAGGAACTCCTTGCTGTTGAGGAGGGCCCACGCGAGGTCCAGCGCCGCCTCGCGCGCGGGGAGGCCGGCCTTCTCCGCGTAGCCCGCGGCCGCCTCCATCTCGGGCGGCGTCGGCTCGCGGGACAGGAGGTAGAGGTAGATCCAGCGAGCCGCCTCCCGGCGGTTGTCGCCCGCCGCGCCGATCAGCTCGCCGAGGCGCCGGCTGCGCTCGATGCGGCGACGGACGTCCGTGCTGTTCAGGAGGTGGAGACGCTGCGCGTCGGTCGGCTGGTCGTTGCGCTCGGAGAAGAGGCCCGTGTCGCGCGGGGGCCGCCCGAACGTCTGGAGGAAGGAGCTCGAGATCCCCCCGTCCGCGATCCGCACCGCGCGCTGCCCCGCGGGCAGCAGCGTCCAGGGCTCGGGGACGATGCTCTCGTACTCGTCGTAGTCGCCGTCGATCGCGCAGAGCGTGTCGCGCAGGACCTCGGCGTCCAGCCGCCGGACCGGGTAGCACGCGAACAGGGCCTCGACCCGCGGGTCGGCGCTGCGCGGGATGGGCGACTGCTGGTAGGTGCGCGACGCGACGATCGTGCGCAGGAGGTGGCGCACGTCGTAGCGCGACTCCACGAGTTCCCCCGCGAGGCTGTCGAGCAGCGCGGGGATCGACGGCGGGTTGTCGGGCCGCGCGTCGTCGGGTTCGTGCACGATCCCGCGCCCGAAGATCCAGGCCCAGGTCCGGTTCGCGGCGGTGCGCGCGAACCACGGGTTGCCGGGCGCGAGCAGCCAGTCCGCGAGCACGGCGCGCGGGTCCGCGTCGCCGGGGATGCGGACGGCGACCCCGTCGGGGAAGACCGCGTCGAGCGGCCCGGCGGGCGCGGGGTCGTGGAGGACGATCTCCTCCTTCCACTCCGACGTCCGCTTCCAGGCGACGCGCGAGAAGAAGGCCTCGAGGCCCTTGCGGCGCTCCGGGGTCCACCGCTCCACGCGCTCGCCCAGGAACGCCAGACCGAATGCCGACGCGAGGCCCGTCGGCGTGCGCGACGCGACGGCCCTGTAGAAGTTCACCGCGGGCTCGCGGAAGTTGCTTCCGCTCGAGGTCAGCAGGGCGCGCGCGAAGCGGTCGAGAGGGACGTTGCGGCGCAGCGCATCGAGGATCCACCGGTGGTAGGCGTGGACCGCGTTGGGCCAGAGGTTCACCGG
>DATLLK010000401.1:0-5025 GCA_035537895.1 Planctomycetota bacterium | reverse complement strand
GAGCACGAGCCCGCCGTCAAGATGGGCATGGCGAAGGCGCTCTGGCGGCTCGGCACGCCCGCGAAGGCCAAGGGCAAGGCCGTCATGGTCGAGTTCCTGAAGAGCACCGACGTCGAGCGGCGCGAGGAGGGCGCCCTCGCGCTCGGCGAGATCGGCGCCGCCGACGAGGCGAAGCCGATCCTGTTCGAGATGCGCGGCGAGCCGACCGAGCGGGGCCGCAGCGCCTCGTTCCTGCTCGAGCTGCTCGACCGGGAGGCGATCGAGGAGGCCGGCCTCCGCCAGCCGTCGGCCGGTCCGGCGGTCGGCGAGCCCGCGGCGCCCGCGCGGTCCTGGCCGCTCCTCGACGAGATCCGCCAGATCCTCGAGCAGACCTACGTGTCGCCCGAGAAGCTCGGGGCCGCGGACCTCGAGGACGGCGCGGCGGAGGGCTTCACGAAGAAGCTGGACCCCCACTCGCAGTACCTGGCGCCCGAGGACAACGCGAAGCTGCTCGAGAGCCTCGACCAGACCTACGGCGGCGTCGGTGCCTACGTGCAGAACGACCCCGACAACGCCCAGCGCTTCACGATCAGCCGCCCGATCTGGGGCGGCCCGATCTACAAGGCCGGGCTCCGCGCGGGCGACATGATCCTCGCGGTCGACGGCGAGCCCACGCAGGGCAAGACGGTCGAGGAGTGCGTGCGGCTCCTGAAGGGCCCGGCGGGGAGCAACGTCGTCGTCAGCGTGATGCGTCCCGGGTGGACCGAGAAGCAGGACTTCACGCTCACGCGCGCCAACATCACGATCCCGACGATCGCCTACGACGTACTGCCCGGCGACATCGGGGTGATCGAGATCCTCGCCTTCGGCGAGGAGACCGCGCGCGAGGTGCGCCAGATCCTCGCCGAGTTCGCCAAGCGGGGCGTCAAGGGCCTCGTGGTGGACGTCCGGTTCAACGGGGGCGGCTACCTGCGCGCCGCGGTGGACGTGGCGAGCGAGTTCCTGCCCAAGGGCAAGGTCGTCGTGACCGAGAAGGGGCGCGACGGGGTCTGGCCCGAGCGCAAGCACGTCTCGGCGGGCCCGCAGAGCGAGCACCCCGACTGGCCCGTCGTCGTCCTCGTGAACGGCGGCACGGCGAGCGCCGCGGAGATCCTCTCGGGCAGCCTGCGCCAGCACGACCGCTCGAAGCTCGTCGGCACCCAGACCTTCGGCAAGGGCTCCGTGCAGGTCGTGCTCGACGTGAAGTCGCGGCCCGGCGAGGCCTGGACCGACGTCGCGCGGTCCACGATCGTGCGCTACAGCGACCTCAACGAGAACGGCACGTGGGACGAGGGCGAGGCGGCGCAGCGCGCCACGATGAAGAACGCGCGCTACGACGCCGCCGAGAAGTTCACGGACACGAACGGCAACGGCCTCTGGGACCCCGGCGAGGCGTTCCTCGACGAGAACGGGAACAGCGTCTACGACGTGGCGGAGCCGTTCGAGGACAAGAACAGGAACGGCAAGTGGGACCCGGGCGCGTCCTTCAAGGTGACGGTCGCCAAGTACTACCTGCCCGACGGCACGAACCTCGACGGGCACGTCGAATTGCGCGACGGGCGGGTCACGCGCCACGGCGGCATCGAGCCCGACATCGAGGTGAAGCCGGTCGACGCGGACCTCTGGAAGCGCCAGGGGCAGGCCGAGCTCTACCGCTCCCCGGCGGTGCGCAAGTTCGTGGACGACCTCGCGGCGAGCGACCCGGCCGCCATCGAGCGCCTCGCGCGCTCCGACCGGCGCGACCCCGCGTCCTACCCGGGCTTCGACGCCCTCTACGCCGGTCTCTCGACGAAGCTCGACCCCCAGGACGTGCGCGAGGTCCTGCGCCTGCGCGTGCGGGAGGCGCTGAGCGATCGACTGGGACGCGACCTCGTGGGCGACGTCGTCGACGACGACACGCTGCGCACCTCGCTCCTGGTCCTGCTCCCCCAGATGAAGCTCGACGCGAAGTCGGTGCCCGAGCTCGCCTTCCTCGCGAACGAGAAGCTCCCCGAGAAGTCCAAGGACGGGGCGGACAAGGCCGGCGCCGCGAAGTGATCGACCTGTTGACGTTCCCGGGACTCGCGGGAGTCCCGGGGCTCGTGCACGGCGTGACGACGCGGGACGGCGGCGTGAGCCGCGGTCCCTGGGCATCGCTGAACCTCGGGCGGGGCAGCGGCGACGACGACGCCTCGGTCGGCGAGAACGGGCGACGGCTCGCCGCGCACCTCGGCGCGGACGGCCGCGTCCGGTTCCCCTCGCAGGTCCACGGCGCCCGCGTCGTCGTGCTCGACGCGCCCCCCGACGGGCCGCTCGGGCCGGCCGACGCGGTCGCGACCGACGTTCCCGGGCTGGCGATCGGCGTCCTCGGGGCCGACTGCCCCGGGGTGCTCGTCGCCGACCCCGTGCGCCGTGCCGCCGCCGTCGCCCACTGCGGGTGGCGCGGAACGCTCGCCGGGGTCCTCCCGGCCGCCGTGCGCGCCCTCCGCGAGCGGTACGCGTCCCTCCCCGCCGACCTCCGCGTCGGCCTGGGACCGGGGATCGGGCCCGAGCGCTACGAGGTGGGCCCGGAGGTGGCCGACGCGTTCCTCCGCGACGCCCCGGGCTCGCAACCGAGCCTCGCCCGCGGTCGCGGCGACCGCTGGCACCTGGACCTCCACGCCGAGCTCGCCCGCCAGGCGGTCGCCTGCGGCGTCCCCGCCGCCTCCGTGGAGCGCCTCGCCCTCTGCACGCACGCGTCGCCCGCGCTCTTCTTCTCCCATCGCCGCGACGGCGCCTCGACCGGTCGCCACGCCCTCGTCGCGATGTGGACCGGGTAGCGGGCGCGGCATCGAATGAGGCGGGAGGGGCGCGCTGGCGGGGCCCGTGCGGCGCGGCGAGCAAACCCTGGATCGCGCGAACCCTAGATCACGACGTTCGCGAGCGTGCTCCGGAAGCCTTCCTCGAACGCCTCGCTGAAGTCGAACAGGTCGTGGAAGTCTTCGCGTCGATCGTCGGCGGTCTTCTGGAGCAGGTCTTCCTCGATCAGGTGGAAGACGATCTCGCCGACGTCGTCCGTCGTGCGAATGCCCCACTCGCAGAGCACCACGCGCGCGAGGAAGCCGAACTGCTGGACCGCGTAGTCGCGGAACCCCTCCATCAGGTCGGGGCCGGAGACGTGCTTGCGGCCCTTGCCGCGCCGCTGGATCGTGAAGTCGAGGGCCTCGAGCAGGAACGCGTACGCCTCGCCGCGGTACTGCCCGTGGTGGCGCACGACCTCGCGGAGGATCTCGTCCCGTTCGCGTTCCACGACCGTCTCCCGGTGCGCCCCCGGACGACCCGGGGCGGCGCTCCGCAGCCTTCATAGTCTACGGCTGAAGGGAGCCTGAAGTTGACAGGCTGACGGGGCCCTTACGGGACCGCCCTCCGACCGGGAGGGCCGCGGAGGGCCGCCACGGCGTCGATCAGGAGGGCCGCCGGGGTCACGTTGCGGCGCACGTTCGAGGCCAGCCGGGCGAGCCGGTCGAGCGCCAGCGCGGCCCGCTCCGGGGACAGGTGCGCGAGGCAACCGCCCTCGAGACCGGCCAGGCGGTCGCGCGCGACGACCTGGAGGGCGTGGAACAGGTCCTCGATCGCGCGGCGCAGCGTCTCGCCGGGCGTGCCCTCGCGCTCCGTGGCCCCGGGCGCCTCCCCTCCCTCGGCCGCACCGGTCGCGCCGGCGCGGCGCAGCGCCGCGAGCACGCTCTCCGCGCTCGTCGCCGCGGAGGAGACCGCGCCCGCGGCGGCGGACGCGAGCGCGGCCACGGCGAGGTCCGCGTCGAGGGCCACGAGGCGGCGCGCCCGCGCCGTGGAGCCGCTCGCCCACCGCGCGAGTCGGCCGGCGCGCTCGGGCGGGACGCCGTCGTCCGCGAGACGACGCGCGATCTGCGCCTCCGACGGCGCGGGAAAGCGCAACCGCTGGCAGCGGCTGCGGACCGTGTCGGGGAGCCGGTCGGGGCGCGTCGTCACGAGGACGAAGGTCGTGGTGGGCGGCGGCTCCTCCAGCGACTTCAGGTAGCGGGCCACCGCCTCGGGCGCCATCGCCTCCGCCGGCTCGATGAGGAACACCTGCCGCTCCGCCTCCATCGGCGACGCGTGCGCGCGCTCGAGGAGCGCCGCGAGCGCCTCGACGCTGATCACCGTGGCCTTGTCCTTGCCCTGCACGTGGACGTCGGGGTGGTTGCCCGACGCCACGCGGCGGCACGCGGAGCACGCAAGGCAGGGCCGCTTCGCCGCGGTGCAGACCAGCGCCGCGGCGAACCGGCGTGCGGCGTCGCGGGGCACGGAGGCGTCGGGGCCGTCGAAGAGGTAGGCGGGAGCGAGGCGCCCTCCCGCGACGATCCGGGCCAGCAGGCCGCCCGCGGGACCGAAGCCGGCGAAGGGCCCCTCCCCTGCGGAGGGCCCGCGGTCCGCCGAGGGGAGCGGGTCAGACGAGGTCGCGGAAGGCACGCCAGACCTCCTCGGCGACCTCGCCCTCGCCGCGGTTGCCGTCGATGAGCACGAGCCGGTCCGGGTCGAGGGGCAGCTGGTGGCGGAAGGCGTCGCGCACGCGGCGCCGGTAGTCGGGGCCCCGCCGTTCGATGCGGTCGAGCGGGCGCGCCATGCGCTTCGCCGCGACGCTCTCGTCCACGTCGAGGATCACCGCGCGCCGCGGCTCGAGCCCCTCCGTCGAGAGCTTCGTCGTCAGGCGGACGACGGCGGGGTCGGCTCCGCCGCCGCCCGACTGGTAGGCGAACGTGGCGTAGTGCCACCGGTCGCACAGCACGACGCGGCCCTCGGCCAGGGCAGGACGCACGCGCTCGATGACCAGCCGCCGGCGCGCGGCCTGGAACAGGAGCACCTCGGTCACCGCGTCGAGGTCGCCCGTGCGCGCGTCGAGGAGGATCTCCCGCACGCGGTCGCCGAGCGGCGTGCCGCCGGGCTCGCGCAGGAGCACGACCTCGCGTCCGGCGGCGACGAGGCGCTCGGCGAGGCGCCGCACCTGGGTCGACTTTCCGGCCCCGTCCGGGC
>DATLLK010000400.1:0-2398 GCA_035537895.1 Planctomycetota bacterium | reverse complement strand
AACCGCTCCAGTTCGTCGGGCAACGACTCCAGGGCACGGACGTCCATGGCACCCTCCGGACAACGGCAGGGCGCCACGCGTGGCGCGTTCCCCCTTCTGGATCGGCAGCCAGGACAGCAAAATCTAGCGCTGTCGTACTAGCGGCGCGGGGGCGGCGCGCTCGGCGTGCCGTGCCCGGCGTCACAGCAGGACGAGCGCCAGGAGGGCGTCGGCGCCTTCCGTCACGTCGGTCTCGACGTCCACCGCGACGAGGCCGTCGGGGCGGCGCGCGAGCGCGCGCCACTTCACGAGGTCCTTGCGCGTCGTCACGATGCGCTCCGCTCCCGCGGCGCTCGCGGCCCGGACGATCTCGTCCGCCTCCCGCAGGGACAGCGCGTGGTGGTCGGGGACGAAGCGGTCGGCCACGACGCGGCAGCCGAGGTCCTCGAGCGTGCCGCGGAAGGCCCGGGGGTTCCCGATGCCCGCGTAGGCGAGGACGGAACGGCCCTTCACGTCGAGCAGGGGCGCGGTCGCGCCGTCCGCCCGCACGAGCGTCGTCGGCCGCGTGCGCGCGGTCGCCACGAGCGCCTTCGGCGCAAGGCGCCGGACCTCGCGGAACACCTCCTCGAGGACGAGGGGCTCCACGCGCTCGGCCCGGGTGAGCACGACGGCGTGCGCGCGGGCGAGCGCTTCGGGCGGCTCGCGCAGCGTCCCCCGCGGGAGCCGACGGCCGTAGCCGAACGGGTTCGTCGCGTCGAGGAGGACGAGGTCCACGTCGCGTCCGAGGCGGCGGTGCTGGAACCCGTCGTCGAGGAGCACGAGGTCGGTCGCAGGGTGCGCCGCGAGCAAGGCTCCCCCGCCGCGAACGCGGTCGGGGTCCTCGACCTGGGGGACGGAGGCACCGAGCAGGTCGAAGAGAACGAGCCCCTCGTCGGAGAGGTCGGCGCCGGCCGGCCGCGGTCCGTAGCCTCGCGAGAGGATGCCCGGTCGGCGTCCCGCGATGCGGGCCCGGGACGCGAGCCACGCGGTGAACGGCGTCTTCCCCGTGCCGCCCGCGACGAGGTTGCCGACCGAGACGGTCCGCACGGGCAGCCGGTGGACGGGCGCCCACCCGAGCTCGTACAGGGCGTTGCGCGCGGCGGTCGCCGCCGTGTAGCCGCACGAGAGCGCGGCGAGGCCCGCGCGAGCGAGGGCCCCCGCGGCGCCGCCGCCTCCGGACTGGATCGTGCGCAGGTCCACGGACGGATCCTACGACGGTCCCGGGAGGCGGTCGCGCGCCGCGGGGCGCTCCGCGGGGATCAGCGCGGGATGCGGATGCGGACGCCCGGGTCGGGGCGCTCGAAGTCCGTGCCCAGCGCGTCCATGTTGTCGATCCAGATCTCGGGCCAGCGCTCCGTCGTGCCGTAGGCGCGCTTGCTGATCGAGGTCAGGGTGTCGCCGCGCTTCGTCACGTACCAGCCGCCTCGCTCGATCGACGCGACGGCCTTCGGCGCGGCGCTCGTGGACGCGGGAGTCGCCGCGCCGTCAGGCTGCGCGCCGAGGTCGGGGATCGTCAGCTTGGTTCCCACGCGCATGCGGGCGGCTTCGACGCTCGGATTCGCCGCCTGCATCGCCACAAGGCCCTTCTGGACCCGGCCCGGGAAGTAGTTCTTCGCGATCGCGCCCATCGTCTCGCCGGGCTGGACGACGTGCGTCCTGGGCTCGGAGGGCTTGGGTGTCTCCGCCGGCGGCGCGACCGTCGGCTCGGTGGTGACGGGGGTCGGTGTGGCCTCGACCTTTTCGAAGAGATTCTTGATGGTCAGCTCATCCCTGGGGTCGCGTACGGCGGCGAAGGGCGCCGGGCCGATCGGCGTCGGTCGCTGCGCGACGGAGTTCGACAGCGGGTTCACCGGGGCCAAACTGGCGCCGCCGCCGAGCCCCGTCGGCTCCGTGTTCGCCACGACGTCCGTTCCGCCGGTCGCCTCCGAACCTGGATCTCCGGTCCACTGGTAGAGCGCGACCACGAGGATCATCACGATGATCACCACGATCACGAGGACGGAAAGCTTCTCGAAGTTGCCCATGTCACCCTCCAACCCGCGAGCGCCCGGCCGCCGGCGTTTCCGGCGGGCGGGCGCGCGCGGCACCCGTTGGGGCGGCCCCAGCCGCCTTGGCCGGACAGTCTATTCGCCGATGCACGCGATGCAACCGTGAAGCGCAAGATATGGGGGGCCAATCGCCATTGACCCACCGTGGCGAGGGGAGGGCTGCGGCGTCTGGGGGCCGGCCGGCCCCCCCCTTCCCAGGACCGTGGAGGTCGGTCGGGAGACTCGGCGCGGGCACGGTTCCCCCCACCCCGAAGATCGGTACCGCGCGCGGCACGCTTGAGCGCCCGACCACGGGCCGGTGCGGTGGTCGGAGGCGGGTACGCGTGCTACGG
>DATLLK010000399.1:0-7641 GCA_035537895.1 Planctomycetota bacterium | reverse complement strand
CCGCTGCGCGTCGAGGTGAAAGCGCCGGGATACGTTCCTCTCGTACGGGAGGTAGCCGAGGAGGCTCGACAGGCGGACCTCGGCGACCTCGCCCTGGTACGGGCCGCGACCGTCCGTGGCGTGCTCGTCGACGCCGCGGGGCACTCCCGCGCCGACATCGAGGTTCGCCTCCAGCAGATCGAACCGAGGGTGCGGGAGAAGGGTGGTTGGAAGACGGCGACGACGGACGCGCAGGGCCGCTTCGCGTTCACGGAAGTCTCGCCGGGACGCTACGAGTTGCGCGCCGGCGACGCGGCGCTTCCGAGGCTCGAGGTCGCGGAGGGCGCCGACGTCCCCGTACGGCTCGAGCCGCCGGCGGGCGCGGGTCGCTGATCCACCGCGCTGCGGCTCTGTCAGCGCCCCGCGGGCGCGGGCAGTGTCACGACGACGTCCCCGGGGCCGTCGTAGGAGTCCTCCGCCATCGGGCGCCCGGCGTCGTCCACGCGATCGGGGCCGACCGACCAGACGCGTCCGTCGGCGTAGCGAAGCGGTTGCCCGTCCCACGGGTCCAGCGGGATCGCCGGCAGGTCCTCGGCGAGGAGATCGGATAGGGCGGCCGGTCGGGCGCCCGTGCGCGCCGTGAACAGGGCAACGGCCAGCGCCACGCGGGCGCAGCGCCTGTACGCGAGGGCGGCGGCCCGTCGTCGCACGAGGAGCGGCCAGGTGGAGGCCTGCGGACGCAGGATCGGATGCCCCGACCCCGCAGCGACGGCGGCCTCGACGCGAGGAAGCGCGACACCGGGCACGTCGTCCGCTCCGACCAGCGCGTCACGCACGAGGCCCATGTCGTCGTCGAGGTGGTCCAGCGCTTCCGCCTGGAACAGCGACCACGACCAGAGCGACCGCCACCCCGGGTCCTGGCTCCCGTCGGAGAGCAGCGTGTGCCACCTCGCCTTGAAGTCGGGGGCAACCAGCTCCGTGCGCAGGAGCAGTCGCTCGACGTCGCTCACGACGGCCAGCGGTATGTCGGCGCCGGCCAGACCGTCCAGCACGCGGGCGAGGCGCGATCCCTCTTCGACGGGGACCGGGCCGCGTCCCAAGGCCTCCCGCAACCCTCGGTCGGCGACGCTGGCCATTCCCATCCCCACGAGCGTCTCGAGCACGGACGACCGCGCCGCGGCGTCGCGCGCGTAAACGGCCTGCAGTCCGACGATCCGAAGGGCCTCCTCCGCGTCGCCTCGTGCCAGGGCGCGATCCCCGACCGCGGCGAGCCAACGAATGCTGGACATACGTCGCGGGATCCGCGGACCGCCGTCCTGCATGTCCGGCGGCGGGAGGGCGGAGGGCGCGACCGCATGGCGCAGGGGCGCCAGCGCCAACAGGGGCTCGGGATGGGCCCGCAGCACCTCGTCGCCCTCGGGGGGAACCGGAGCGGGGCTTTCGGGCGTGAGGCGGTCACGCTCGGCCTGCGGCACTGCCTCGACCTCCGCCTCGAATGCGGTGGCCAGCGCCGCCGCGTCCATCGGCGCCGCCGGCTCGAGGAGCGCCGGACGCCCGACGAGACGGCGTGCGACGTCCTCGCGCTCCCCCACGAGGCGTTGCCGATGCCGATGGATTACCGCTTGCGCCGAACTGCGGACGCGCCAGGCGATCAGGGCCGCCGTCACGAGGACGGCGACCGCCACTCCGACGACCCACACGAGGCGGCGAGAAGGCGGACGGGCAGGACTCGTCATCCGGAGCGCGCCGCGGAGCGTTCCACCGGGATGTAGATGTCCACGGGACCCGTCCCGGTTCGGCCGTCCCATCGCTCGTCGTAGCGTTCCCAGCCGGGCGAGGGCAGCGGGCGCAGGCCGGCCGCCGGCAGCCACGACTGGAAGATGGCGTCGAACGTCTTGCCGATCGTCGAGATGTGACCCTCGTGCGTGAAGACGGCGTACGTTCCGGCGGGGACCGTGCGCGCGGTGAGGCCCTCCGGCACGGGCGCGCCGGGCGGGACGCGTACCGCGGCCATGTACCAGAGGCTCGGCGTGCCGTCGGGCCCCGGGACCTCGCCCTGACCGAGTCCGTAGAACTCGGTGGCGTGCTGCTCCAACGTTCCCTCGAGCCACGGGTCGAAGCGCGCCCACAGCCCCGGGATTTCACGAATGCGCTCGGGCGTGAACCAGTCCTCGAGACCGACGACGCGGAACGCCTCGTGCGTCACGACCCGCGGTTCCATCGCGCACCTCCCGGGTTCCACGGCCGCCGTCCGAGTCCGACGGTCGCGTGGACAGGATGCCACGCACGGGAAGGACGTGGCGCCCCGTCGGTGACTTCGCGTGACCTGGACTCGGCCCGCGCGTGAGCAGGGGCGCGCCCCGCCCGGCGTGCTGAGAGGTACGATGGGTCCGATCGCCATGCAGGACGCCGACGCGCTCGTAACCGCCGAGCAGGTGCTCGCCGACCCGCGATACCGGTCGTGCGAGGTCTGGGACGGCATCGCGGTCATCAAGGAGCCGTCGGGCGGGTGGGCTCCCTACGTGACGATGCGACTCGCGCGACGGCTCGTGGAGCACGTCGAGACGCGCGGCCTCGGCTGGGTCGGCGGCCCCGACGTCGGGTTCCTGCTGCGCCGCAGCCCGGACCGCGTGCTCTCGCCCGACCTCGCCTTCGTCCGCGGAAACCGGATGGCCGCTCCGCCTGCGCGAGGCTTCGCCGAGGTCGTGCCCGACTTCGTGGTCGAGGTGCGCTCGCCGGAGCAGTCGGAGCGTGAGCTGCTCCAGCGGGGCCTCCTGTGGAGTTCGCACGGCGTAGCCGTGGTCTGGCTCGTCGAGCCCGACGGGAGCCGGATCGTCGCCCTCCACCCGGGCGCTCCGGCGCGTACCTTCGTCCCGGGCGACACGGTCCGTGCGAACCCGGTCCTCCCCGACTTCGCCGTCGCGATCGACGACCTGCGCCCCTCGCGGCCCCCGGCGTAGCGACCTCGCCGCGCGCGGACGGGGTCGCGGACGGCACTCCCCGGCGTGTCTTGGGAGGCCCGCGCGGCGTCGATAGCCTTGCCGCTCCGCGCGCCGCGGATCCCGGAGACCGTCCCGATGCACAACAGCGTGCCGAGCCTCGACGTCCCGAAGAACGAGCCCGTCCGCGGCTACCTGCCGGGCTCGCCGGAGCGCGCATCGCTCAAGGCGCGCCTGAAGTCGATGGCGGCCGAGACCATCGAGATCCCGCTGATCGTGGGCGGGAAGGAAGTCCGGACCGGCAAGCTCGACGTGCACCGGTGCCCCCACGACCACCAGCGCATCCTCGCCAAGTACCACATGGCGACGCCCGAGGTCGTCGAGCAGGCGGCCGCGGCCAGCCAGGAGGCCTGGAAGGCCTGGTCCGAGACGTCGGTGCAGAACCGGCTGGCCGTCTTCCTGCGCATGGCGGAGTTGCTCGCGGGCCCCGAGCGCGACACGGTCAACGCGGCGACGATGCTCGGACAGTCGAAGACGTGCCACCAGGCGGAGATCGACTCGGCCTGCGAGCTGATCGACTTCTACCGGATCAACCCGTGGTACGCGCTCCACCGCGTCTACTCGGAGCAGCCGTCGAGCCCGCAGGGCACGTGGAACTCGCTCGAGTACCGCCCGCTCGAGGGCTTCGTGTTCGCGGTGACGCCGTTCAACTTCACCTCGATCGCGGGCAACCTGCCGACCGCCCCCGCCATGATGGGCAACGTCGTGCTGTGGAAGCCCGCGTCGTCGAGCGTGCTGTCCAACTACTACCTGATGCGGCTGTTCGAGAAGGCCGGGCTCCCGCCGGGCGTGATCAACTTCCTGCCGGGCCGCGGCTCGTCCGTCGGCAACCCCGTCCTCGCGTCGCGCCACCTCGCGGGGATCCACTTCACGGGCTCGACGCCGGTCTTCCAGTCGATGTGGAAGCAGATCGGCGACTCGATCGCGCGCTACCGCGGCTACCCGCGGATCGTGGGCGAGACGGGCGGCAAGGACTTCATCTTCGCGCACCCGTCGGCCGACCTCGAGGCCCTCGTCACGGCCGCCGTGCGCGGCGCGTCCGAGTACCAGGGCCAGAAGTGCTCGGCCGCGAGCCGCATGTACGTCCCGAAGAGCCTGTGGGGCCGCTTCCGCGAGCGGCTCGTGGCCGAGCTCCAGACGGTGCGGATGGGCGACGTGTCCGACTTCCGCCACTTCATGGGCGCGGTGATCGACGAAGGGGCCTACGAGACGATCACCGGCTACATCGAGCACGCGAAGGCATCGCCCGACGCGAAGATCACGTTCGGCGGCGGGCACGACAAGTCGACGGGCTGGTTCGTGCAACCCACCGTGATCGAGTGCCTGAAGCCGCGCTACAAGTCGATGGAGGAGGAGATCTTCGGGCCCGTCCTCTCCATCTTCGTCTACGACGACGCGAAGGAGGCGGAGACGCTCGACCTCCTCGACACGACGAGCCCGTACGCCTTGACGGGCGCGGTCTTCGCGGAGGACCGCTACGCCGTGCAGCGGATCGCGGACCGCCTGCGCCACTCGGCGGGCAACTTCTACGTGAACGACAAGCCGACGGGCGCGGTCGTGGGGCAGCAGCCCTTCGGCGGCGCGAGGGCCTCGGGCACGAACGACAAGGCGGGAAGCGTGCTCAACCTGCTGCGCTGGGTCTCGGCCCGCGCGATCAAGGAGAACCTGCTGCCCCCGAAGGACTACCGGTACGGGTTCCTGACCGAGGCGTAGGCCGGACCCGGTCGGGGACATCCCCCGAAACGACCAGTCCGCGGGGCCGCGCGCCCGTTCTCATGGCTCCATGTCCCCCCCGCCCGGACGGGCGGACCGGAGGTATCCCGTGTCGACCCGTTTCGCTCGCGCTCGCGTGCTCGCCCTCGCCCTCACCGCGGCCCTCGTCGCGTCCTCGCCAGCGAGCGCTGCCGACGCCCCCGCGCCGACGGCTCCCGCGCCGCGTCCGAAGATCGCGCAGCCCTACCTCGACTCGCTCGTCGGATCGTGGGACGTCAGCGTGGACGTCGGCGGCGCGACGATGAACGGCACGTCGCGGTGGTGGAAGGCCCTCGACGGCACGGCGATGGTCGAGGACTTCACGGTCGGCGAAGGGGACCACCAGTTCTTCGGCTTCGGAGTCATCCTCGCATCCGGCGGCGGCAAGGAGGTGAAGCACTGGTGGTTCGACACCGAAGGCCGCGGCGAGGTGCAGGTGACGAAGGGCCCGCTGCGCGACGACGGGTACGTGGCCGAGGGCGAGTTCGGGGGCACGACGATGGGCAGCACGATGAAGAAGACCGCCGACGGCCACGAGTTCACGATGACGCGCGGCGGCCAGGTCCTCGTGAAGGTCGCGTACAGGAAGGCGAAGGCGGCCCACGACTGGACACCGGTCGTCGAGGCGCGCAAGGCGAAGCACCCCGTGATCGAGGCCCTGATGGGCGACTGGACGGTAAAGGGCACGTACACGACGGGCGACGCGAAGGTCCCCCACGAGGGCAGGACGTCGTGGCGCTACGTGGTGGGCGGCGCGTACACGCTCCACGAGTACGCCGTGACGCGGACGGGCGAGGCACCCGTCGAGGCGCTGACCGTCTCGAGCCTGACCGCCGACGGCAAGGGCGAGCGGACCTGGCTGTTCGGCCGCTACTTCGAGGCCCCGCACTACGTCACCGGGACGTTCACGGACGACACGTACGTCGGTCGATGCGAGGAGAGCCCCTTCGGCCCCTTCACCGTGACGCTCAAGCTCACGCCCGAGGGGGTAAAGGCCGAGCAGGACTTCCCGACCCTCAAGGGCAAGGTCGAGGAGACGTACACGCGCGCGAAGTGACCCGCGTACGCGTCACTCGACGCCCGCCCGCGCGTCGCGCACGGCGTCGAGCCAGCCGTTCCCGAACCGCGTGTCGGGCTCGAGGTAGTGCCCCTCGCTCCACTCGTTGAGCGAGGCGACGAAGGCGAGCGGGTCGTCGGGCCGTGTCTCCTTTGCATATGCGAGAGCGCGCGCGAGCGCGTCGCGGAAGAGATCGGGTCGCTCCCCCGTGACGACGGGCGACCACGGGTACTTGTCGGGCCGTGCCGGGCCGAAGTCGGCCCCGCGGGGCGACGCGTCCCATCCGGGCGAGACCGACGGCATGTACGGCAGGCCCGACGCGTCGCGAAACGAGGCCCATTCGCCCGCGCGGCGCTTCGCGTACGCGTCGTAGTCCTGGAGGAAGGGTCCCTTCCAGTCGGGCAGGAAGACGTAGTGCGTCACGCTGTCGAAGCCGACCTCGCGGACGCGGCCGATCACCTCGCGGCTGGGCTCGACGGCCGCGAGGTGGAGGTCGGGGAAGCCGTGGGAGGCGAGCCAGGCGCGGGCGCGACGGATCGCCTCGGCGGCGGCGGACAGGCCCAACTCCCGCAGGAAGAACGTCGAGTCGAAGATCGAGAGGTAGGGCCGCTCCCCGATGCGCAGGTAGTTGGGCCGGCGGAAGTAGCGCTCCGCCAGGTAGCCGACGAAGGCGACGAAGTCGTCGACGTCGGAGGGGACCCGGCGGTCGTCCTCGATCACGGGCAGGTCGGCACGCGCGACGGGGAGCACGCGGCGGGGCATCCGGTTCGCCCACATCAGGGCGAAGGGAACGCGCGAACCCTCGGGCGAGCCGAGGAAGCCGAGGTCGAGCGCGTCCTGGAAGACCCGCTTGCCCCGGCACCAGAAGAAGCCGTGGACGAAGGCGTCGATCCCGTGCGCGGTCGCGAGCCGCACGCGGCGGCCGACCTCCAGCGGGTCGCGGTCGTCGTAGGGGCCGAGCAGCGGGACGCGCGGCTGCGCGTGGCCTTCGAACCGGGGCCGGCAGCCCGCGACGAGGTCCCACTCGGTGAACCCCGGGCGAAAGGCCTCGTCGCGCTCCGGCGTCGGGTGCCAGCCGGGGTAGACGTACGCCGCGAGCCGCATGCGCGCCTTTCGCGAACGGCGTCTACTTCAGCGCGGTGTAGATGCGGTGCACGTCGTCGTGGTCGTCGATCGCCTCGAGGAAGGCCACGACGTCGGCGCGCTGGTCGGCCGGGAGATCCACCGGGTCCTTCGCGACGTAGCCGAGGTCGGAGGCCGTCACGGACCACCCCGCTTTGCGGAGCGTGACCGTCACCGACTCGAGGTCGCCGCGCTCCGTCAGGAACCGGGCGCCGGTGTGGCCCTCGGCGACGTGCTCGAGCGGCTCGACGTTCTGCGCCCCCGCCTCGATCGCGACGCCCTCGACGTCGATCCCCGTGCCCTCGTGGGTGGCCTCGACGATCCCGACGTGGTCGAACAGGAAGGACACGCGCGCGCCCATCTGACCCGCGCGAAAGAGCACGCGCATCTCGGGGGCCGTGCGGTTCCGGTTCTCCGTCATGCACTCGATGATCACGGGGACCTGGTGGGGCGCGTACCCCTCGTAGGTGACGAGCTCCAGCTGGACGCCGTCGCCCAGCTGCCCGGCCCCCTTCTTGATCGCCCGCTCGATCGTGTCGTTGGGGACGGACTGCTTGCGCGCCGCCTCGACCGCGACGGCGAGCCGGGGGTTCATCGTGGGGTCGGGGACGCCCGCCTTCGCGGCGACGCTGATCTCGCGGACGATCTTGTTGAAGACCTTGCCGCGCTTGGCCGCGTTGATCTCGCGGTTCTTCTGGAGCCACTGTCGACCCATGGGTGCGCAAGATACCC
>DATLLK010000398.1:0-3008 GCA_035537895.1 Planctomycetota bacterium | reverse complement strand
GCCTCGAGCAGCTGCGCCGCCGGGTCGTCGGGGCCTCGCGCTCCTGCGCGCCGGTACCTTGAGCCGCATGACGCCGCTCCGCACCGCCGTGCTCGTCGCGACGGCGCTCGCCGCGTTCGCAGGGAACTCGATCCTCTGCCGCGCCGCGCTCGCGGACGGGCACGCCGACCCCGCCTCCTTCACGTTCTTCCGCGTCGCGTGCGGCGCCGCGATGCTCGTCGTGATCACGCGCGCACGGGGCAAGGTCGCGCTCCCGATCTTGTCGCGGGGCACCGCGCTTCGCGCGCTGTCGCTCGTCGCGTACGCCGGCCTTTTCTCCTGGGCCTACGTGCGGGTGCCCGCGGGCGTCGGCGCGCTCGTCCTCTTCGCGTTCGTGCAGCTGACGATGATCCTCGGTGCGCTCCGCATGGGCGCCGGCCCCCGGGGCGCGCAGTGGGCAGGGCTCGCGCTCGCGCTCGGGGGGCTCGCCTCCTTGACGCTTCCGGGGACGAGCGCGCCCGACCCGGTCGGACTCTGCCTCATGGCCGGCAGCGGCGTCGCGTGGGGCCTGTATTCGCTCCTCGGGGGCCGGACCGCGACACCGCTCGCGACGACCGCGGCAGCCTTCGTGTCCGCGGTGCCCCTCGCCGCGGCGGTCGCGGTGGTGGCCCTCGTGCTCGGCCGGTTCGCGTGCGATGCGGAGGGCTTGCTGCTCGCCGCAGTGTCGGGCGCGGTCACCTCCGGCCTCGGGTACGCGATCTGGTACGCCGTGCTCCCGGCGCTCGGCGCGACCCGCGCGGCCGTCGTGCAACTCGCCGTGCCCGTGCTGGCCGCGCTCGCGGGGGTGATCCTCCTCGCCGAGGCGCCGAGCCTGCGGCTCGCCCTGGCGAGCGCGGCGGTCCTTTCGGGCATCGCGCTCGCGACGCTCTCGCGCTCGACGGCCAGGGGCAGGTGAGCTCGCCCCGTCCTCGGGCGAGGCCATCCCCCGTCACGCGCGGTCGACTCCTCCCGGCGTGAACCCGGTCTCGACGTCGCGGGATCTGGTTCCATGGAGGCCCGTGCGACGTGACGCTGAACCCGCGCTCGATGACGTGCTCGCGCACGCGGACTTCGTGCGCGGCGTCGCGCGCGCCGTCCTCGGAGGCGACGACCGGGTCGAGGACGTCGTGCAGGACACCTGGCTCGTCGCGGCGCGGCAACGACCGCGGCGGGCGAGCGCGCTGCGGGCGTGGCTCGCCGTCGTCGCGAGGAACCTCGCCTACCGCGTGCTTCGCGGATCGAAGCGGCGCGCCCTGCGCGAGCGCAAGGCGGCTCGTACCGAAGGGCTGCCCGACGCCGCTGAGATCGCGGAGCGCGAGGAGGTGCGGAGCCGACTCGTCGCGGCGCTGCTCGCGCTGGAGGAGCCCTACCGGTCCGCGCTGCTCCTTCGGTACTACGAAGACCTGTCGGTGCCCGAGGTCGCCCTGCGCCTGGGCGTTCCCCTGGAGACGGCCCGCACGCGTCTTCGGCGAGGCCTCGACCGCCTGCGGGAGCGCCTGGGCGCACGTCGCCCGGACACCCGCCGCTCGCTCGCCGTCCTCGTGGTGCCGTCCGCCATTCGATCGGGACCGTCCTCGTGGCCGGCGCTCCTCGGAGTGGTCGCCGTGAAGAAGGCGCTGGCCGTCGCGGTCGCCGTGCTGCTCCTCGTCGCACTCGGGTGGACCGTGCTGGGTCCGTGGCTGACCCGGGAGCAGGCGCCGGAGACAGCCCCGTCGCAGGCCGCCGTCCTCGATCCCCGTGACGCGACGCCGACCCTGGCCGCACCCGCCGCTCCCACCGTCCGCGCGCCGGCCGTTGCGGCGACGCCGAGCGCGACGGGCCGCGTCGTGGACGGCGCCGGTGCCCCCGTCGCGGGCGCACGCGTCTTCGCCTGGCGCGACGACGTCGACGTCGTGGTGGACCCGGGGGCACCGGCCGGCGGGGCGACGAGTTCGACCCGGACCGACGCCTCGGGGACGTTCCGCGTGCCGCTCGAGGGAAAGGCGCCTGGATTCACCCTCCTCGCGACGGCGACTGGCTTCGCACCCGCGGCGGTCACCGGCGTCCAGGCCGGCGACGACGTGACGATCACGCTGCCGGAGTCCGTGTCGATCCACGGAACGGTGCGCGACCTCGAGGAGCGCCCGATCGCGGGAGCGCGCGTGGCGTGGACCGGGTTCGTCGGCGGCGCGAAGTTCACCGCGGAGACGGCCTCGGGAGCGGACGGGGCGTACCGCCTCCGAGGTCTGACTCCGGGCGCGTTCCACGCCCTGCTCCGCGACAGTCTCGACGTGTCGGCCGAGGGCTACGCTCCGGTGCGGACCTCGCGCGCGAAGGCGTGGGCGAATCCCTCCGGTGCCGGCGCTTCGGACGGCTTCACGTGGGACGTCTGGCTCGGCCGCGGGGCGACGATCCGCGGTCGCGTCGTGGACGCGGACTCCGGCGCCGCCGTGGCCTCCGCGCGCGTGGTCCTCTGGTCGGAGCAGGAGGTGGCCGGGCTCGAGCGTCCTGACGGCACGGCCCTTCAGAACCCCGCGTACTACGCGGCCGTCGGAGACGTTCGGACCTCGGAGGACGGCACGTTCGCGATCGAATGCGTGCCGGCGTGGGGCGCCCACGTCCCCGGCACATGGATCGGCTCGGCGTTGCAGCGCCGGCTGGGCCGACTCGCTGCCGTCGCCGACGGCTTCGCGACCACGACGCAGGAGGTGCGCGTCCCGACGGAGGGCGAGGTCTCGGAGATCGAGGTGCGCCTGACGACCGCGGGGACCGTCCGCGGACGGGTCCTGCGACCGGATGCCGTGCCCGCGGCGGGAGCGACCGTCGGGTGGGAGTTCGCGAGCGGTTCGTCCTGGCGGTGGATCCCGCCCGTCTTCGCCGGCCTCGAGATCAAGCCGTGCGTCACGGACACGAACGGCCGCTATCTCCTCGTGGGCGTTGCGGCCCGCCGCGAAGCCGCCGAGGTCGTCCACGTTTCTGGCGCGACACCAGGCGCGTCGGCCTGGGCGCCA
>DATLLK010000397.1:0-2009 GCA_035537895.1 Planctomycetota bacterium | reverse complement strand
TCCTCGACCCGGTTCGGGGGCACGACGTCGAAGGTCCTGCTCGACCTGGGCGGGATCCCCGTCCTCGTGCGGGCCGCGCGGGCCTTTCACGAGGCGCTCGGCACCACCCCGACCGTCGTGACCGCGCGGGCCGAGGATCTCGAGGCGCTCGAGGCGCTCACGCGCCGCGAACGGGCGCTCCACGGCGCGGTGGTCGTCGAGGGGGGGCCAAGCCGGCAGGCGTCCGTCGCGATCGGCCTGTCCGCCCTGCCCGCGGGGATCGACGTGGTCCTCGTCCACGACGCCGCCCGCCCGTTCGTCACACCCGCGCTCGTCCGGGCCGTCGCCGAGGCGGCGTGGCGCGACGGCGCCGCGGCGCCGGCGCTCCCCCTCTCCGACTCCGTCCACCGTTGCGCGGACGGCGTCTTCCTCGAGGCCGTGCCCCGCGAGTCCCTGCGCTCGGTCCAGACGCCGCAGGCCGCGCGCGCCGACCTCCTGCGGCGCGCGCACGCGGACGCCGCGACGACGGGCCGTGTGGCGACCGACGAGGTCGGCCTCCTGCTCGCCTCCGGCGCGCGCGTCACCGCCGTCCCGGGCGACCCGGGCAACGTCAAGATCACGACGCCCGACGACCTCGAGCGGGCGCGAGCCCGCCTCTCCTGGACCGCCGGCGGCGGAGCGGCCTAAAGGGCGCGACAGCCCCCGCGTCCCGACTCGTCGGGTGCATACTCGGGGCGCCCGACCCAGGAGCGTGGAATGCGATCGCGCGGCGTGGCCGTGCTGCTGCTGCTCGCGGCTGCCCTGGCGGCGGCGTGGGTGCTCCACCGGGAGTCGCGGGACCCGCCGGTCGACACGGTCGACGTTGCCGATCCCACGCCGAAGGAGCAGGGGCCCGCTCCCTCTCTCGCGGCCCCGGGCGCGCGCCCAACGCAAGACGCGACGGGCCCGGGAGGACGCCTCGTCGGCACCGTCCGCCGCGCGGGTCGCCCGGTGGCGGCGCGCGTGGAGATACGGTGGCGGGCCAGCCTCGAGTCGTTCGCACAGGGTCACACCGTGGAGCGCACCGTGGCCGACGACCTGCGCCCCGTACGCAGGAACGGTCCCGACGCCGTGGGGTCCGCCGGTTCCGATGGCCGCTACGAGATCGATGTGCCCACGGGCAACCTCGACGTCACCGCGATCGCCGACGATGACGCTCGCGGACGCGCACGCGCGATGCTCCCGACGGTGGGGCAACAGGTGACCGTGGACGTGGACGTCGGTCCCGCGTGCACGCTCGACGGTCGTGCCCGCTACGCGGACGGGCGCCCCTTCCGCGGGATCGTCGTCGTACGCCCGCCCGATACGTACGGTCCGGTGCTGGAGGAGGAGGCCGTGGCGACCGGCGAGGACGGCCGGTTCCACGTCGCAGGCCTCCTCGAGGGGCCGCAGCACACGCGGTTCATCGTGCCCGGGGAGGCGCTCTACTTCGTCTCGGGCCCGGTCCTCCCGAAGTCGGAGTCGTGGGATGTCGTCGTCGACGAGGACGCGACGACACTCGAGGGACGCGTGGTCGATGCCGATGGCGACGTGCCGATCGAGGGGGCCACGGTCGTGGTGCTGTCCGACCGTGTCACCACGCGCGTGCGCTCGGGCGTGGACGGCGCGTTCCGGGCGACGCGGCGGGCGGCGCCCACCGGGTACTGGCTGGTCGCTTCAGCCGACGGCTTCGCGCCGAGGAGCGTGGACGGCAACCCGGCCTCGCCGGTGACGGTACGTCTCGTCAAGGCCGCGTCGCTCGCGGGGACCGTCCGGCGTGCCACCGAGGGATCGCCCGTGCCGGGAGCCCGGGTGCGCGTCGTCGTCGCGGATGGCGAGCGACTCGCGAACCCGCTCGCGGAAGCGACGACGGATGCCGAGGGTCGCTACGCGATCGAGGGCCTCGTGCCCGGTGTCGTGGCGGTGTTTGCGTCGGCGCCGGGCCTGTCGATGGCGCTTTCTCCGCAGGACTGGAAGTCGGGCTGGTCGACAACCGCCGTCGTGCTCGCTCC
>DATLLK010000396.1:0-5363 GCA_035537895.1 Planctomycetota bacterium | reverse complement strand
CGCTCGGGCTCGAGGCGGCGGGCGCCCGCATCCTCGTCTTCTTCGTCGAGGGCTTTACGGCCTCCTTCGCGGCGATGCTCGGCGTGTTCCTCGCCGGCCTGGCCGTCGGGAGCCTCGCGGTCGGCCCGGCGCTCGCGCGGCGGGCGAAGCCGCGGACGGCGGCCGGCCTGCTGCTCACGATCGCCGGCGCGGCCGTCGTCGCCGCGACGCTGCTCCTCCCGCGCCTCGAGGACGTGCTCCGCACCGTTCGGGCCTCCGCGTTCGCGGCCCACGCGGACGACCCGCTCGCGGCGCAGCGATGGACGGCGCTCGTCGGGAGCGCCCTGCTGTTCGTCGTGCCGTCGATCGCGCTGGGATCCCTGTTCCCGACGAGCGTGCGATGGGCGGCCGGCGGCCGCGCCGAGGCCGTCGGGCGGGTGGCGGGGCGTTGCGGCCTGTGGAACAGCCTCGGCTGCGTCGCCGGGCCGGTGGTCGTCCTCGCGATCGGCTGGCTCGGCGGGAGGGACTCGATCGCGGGCGGGCCCCTGCTCGCGTGGTCGCTCCTCGGCCTCCTCGCGCTCGTCGGCGGGCTGTGGACGCTCGGCCGGGCGCTCGTCGCCGCGCGGCCCGGCCGTACCCGCCTGCTCCTCGGCGCCGCGACGGGGGTCCTCGTCGGCGCGCTCGGCGCGCAGGTGCTCGCGGCCTCGACGCCGGCCGCCCTCGTGCGAGCCGGCCGCGTGCTGCGGGGGCCCGACGGGCGCCTCGACCCGGCGCGCGTGCTGCTCGAGGCGCGCTCCGACGAGATCACGACGGCGAGCGTGGTCCAGACGCCTCCGGCCGAGCGGACCCTCTACACCGACGAGTTCGCCGCCTCCTCCACGGGCCGCGCGTCGCTCTACATGAGCATGCTCGGGCACCTTCCCATGATCGGCGCGCTCGACCCCGAGAACGCGATGGTCATCGCGTTCGGCACGGGGACGACGGCCGGCGCCGTCGCCGCGCACGACGCCGTGCGCCGGCTCGACATCGTGGAGGTGAGCCCCGCGGTGCTCGCGCTCGCCCCGCGGTTCGCCGAGGCGAACTACGACGTCCTGGGCGACCCCCGCGTCGTGCGGCGCGTGGGCGACGGTCGCCACGCCCTGCTCGTCCACGCGCCCGACCTCGACGTGATCACGCTCGAGCCGCTGATGCCCTACGTGCCGTCGGCGCTGCCGTTCTACACGCGGGAGTTCTACGAGCTCGCCCGCGACCGCCTGCGCGACGGCGGCGTGCTGTGCCAGTGGGTGCCCGTGCACGCGATGCCGCTCGACCTCTACACGTCGCTCCTCCGCACGTTCTTCGAGACGTTCCCGAACGGGAGCCTCTGGTACTTCGACCAGGCCACCATCCTGATCGGGCACAAGGCGCCCCTGCCCGCGGCCGACTCGGACGCGCTGCTCGCGCGCCTCCAGCCCGTGCAGCGGAGGGTCCGGGGCCTCGGCATCGCGCGCCCGGCGGTCATCGTGCTCGGCTGGGTGGCCTCGGGCCGCCGGGTGCTGCAGGTGCTCGACGACCCGGCGACGTCCACCGAGGAGGCGATCCTCCGCGCTCCGCCCGGGCCCATGTCCCGCCGCGTCGTGCGCGACGAGACGCCCTTCCCCGAGGCGTACCCGGCGCCCCGCGGCGGGCTCGTCACGCCCCACCTCTCGAACACCCTGCTCTGGCTCTCGGGCCTCGTGTCGAACACGGACGACCCGTCCGCCGTGCCCGAGACCGCCCTCGCCCCTGCGCAGGAGCTCCCGATCCTGCGCCAGGCGACGGCCACCTCGCTGCGGGCCCGCGCGATCGAGGCGATCGGCGACTACCACATGGTCCAGTCGCGGTCCCTCGCCGCGTCGGGCCAGGCGTCCGCCGCGGCGGACGCGAGGGCGAAGGCGCGGTCCGCCTGGCGACAGGCCGCCGAGACCCATGCGCTCGTCGCGGCGACGCCCGCGGCCGAGGACCTGACGCTGGTCCGGCGACGCGCCCGCCTCGACCGCGTGCTCGGCATGGAGGACGTGCGCGACGGCCTCGCCGAGGCCGCGGCCGCGCGCGCGCGCGGCGACGTCGCGACGGCCACGTCGACGCTCGAGGCCGTCGAGCGGGCCGCCGACCGCCTCTGCGACCCGTTCGGCCTCGACCCGATCGTGACGGAGGTGCCTGCCGCGTTCCTCCTGCACGCGGAGATCCTCGCGCGCCTCGGCCGCTGCGCGGCGGCGGAGGAGCGCCTGGCCGACGGGAGGCTGCGCTGGCCGTGGCACGCGGGCCTCGCCGACCTCGCCGCCTTCGTCGACGCGCGTCGCCGCGGCCGCGAGGCGGCGCTCGGGTCGAGGCTCGCGTCGCTCGGCGACCTGCCCACCGCCGCGATGCCCTGCTCGGACGAGGGGACCGCCGCCACGCGCGGCATGGTCGCGTCGTGGCGGACCGCCTTCCTGGCGCTGCGCCTCGGCGACGTGCGCCGGCTCGGCGACCTCCTCCGCGCCGCCGTCCGGCGCGAGGGCGTCCACGGGCCGAGCGTCGCCGCGCAGATCGCGGTCGTCGTGCCCTCGACCAGGCCGCCGATCGACGCCGAGCGCGCCGCGTTGCTTCGCGCCCTCTCCCCGACCGACGAGGACCTCCCCCGCATGCTCGCCGACGCCGAGCCCGACCGTCGCGCGGCCGCGCTCCGCGCCGCCGCCCGCGTCGGGTTCGCGACGGCGGCGGTCGTCGAGGCCGTCGAGCGGGACTACGTCCGCTCGGCCGACGCCGCGCGTCGCCTCGAGTTCACGGCCGTCGCGCTCGACGACGGCGGACCGTGGGCGCTGCGACGGCTCGTGGACCTGCTCGACGACCCGGAGGCCGAGGTCCGCGCGGCCGCCTGGGCGGCGCTCTCCGTGCGCATCCCCGCCGAGGCGCGCACGTCGATCGGCTACGACCCCGCGGCGGAGCGTGCGACGCGCGCCGAGGCCGTGAAGGCGGCGGGCGCCTGGGTCGATGCGGCGGCGAAGGCGACGCCGACGCCCGACCGTCCGACGCCTCCCGAGCCCGCCCCCGCGGGCGGCGCGCCGGCGGGCCGATAGCTCCCGTCAGCGGCCTTCGGCGTCCTCGATGCGCGTGATCTTGGACACCCGGTTCGCGTGGCGGCCGCCCTCGAACGGCGTCGCGAGCCAGAGGTCGACGAGCGTCGCCATGCGGTCGGGGGCGAGGATGCGCCCGCCGAGGCAGATCACGTTCGCGTCGTTGTGGCGGCGCGACATCTGCGCCGTGTTCTCGTCGTAGACGAGCGCCGCCCGCACGCCGCGGACCTTGTTGGCGGCGATGCAGATGCCGATGCCCGTCCCGCACATGAAGACGCCGCGCTCCGCCGTGCCGGAGGCGACCGCCCGGCCGCCCTTCTCCGCGAAGTCGGGGTAGTCGACCGACGCGCCCGAATCGGTGCCGAGGTCGAGCACCTCGTGGCCCTTGCCGCGCAGATGGGCGACGAGCGCGGCCTTCGCCTCGACGCCGGCGTGGTCGCTCACGAGGACGATACGCATGTCGAGAGCCCTCCCGCGAGCAGTGTCGCCGCCGCGTCGAGGCGGCGGGCGAGGTTGCGGTACACGAGCGCGGAGCGGCCCGCGGGGTCCTCGACGTCGTGGCCTTCGGGGTCGAGCAGGCGCACGTCGCGCAGCCGACCGGGGAAGAAGGCGAGGATCTCCTCCTGGTGCGCGCGCTCCATGCAGAAGACGTGCGTCGCCCCGCGCACCATCTCCGCCGTCAACCGCGTCGCGTGGTGGCCCTCGACGTCCAGCGCGCCGTCGGGCCACTCCGAGGCGATCCGGCGCACGGCCTCCGAGGCCGGCCGTCCCTCCGCCTCGACGTGGAGTCCGGCGCTCGCGACGGTCACGCCGCGCGACTCGAGCTCGGACTCCCGGCACCCGATCCGCTCGGCGAGCCGGCGCCGCAGGAGCGCCGCCGCGAGCGGGCTGCGATCGGTGTTGCCCGAACAGACGAACAGCACGTGGAGATGCGAGGCGTCGACGACGTGGCGCTCCGGGATCGCGCCCTCGCGCAGGACCGCGACGCCCCGCGCCGTCACCTCGACGACCGTGCTCGGGATCCCGCCCTCGACCGAGCCGCCATCGATCACCATGTCGAGCTCGGTCGGGAAGGCGGCGAGGACCTGCTCCGCCGTCCGCGCGGGCGGCTCGTCGGAGACGTTCGCCGAGGGGACGAAGAGCGGGACCCCGGCCTCGCGCACGAGCCCGCGCGCGAGCGGGTGGTTGGGCAGGCGGAACCCCGTCAGGCGCCCCTCGCGGTCGGGCAGCACGAGCGTCAGCGGGCCGGGCCAGAAGCGCTCCATCAGCCGCTCGGCAGCCGCCGGGATGCGCGGGCAGCGTCGACGGACCTCGGCGACGTCGGCGACCATCAGGGTCATCGGCTTGTCGCGCGGCCGGCGCTTGATCGCGTAGAGGCGCTCGACGGCGGGGGGGATCGTCGCGGCCACCGCGATCCCGTAGACGGTCTCGGTGGGGAAGGCGACGAGGCCGCCGCGTCGCAGGACCTCCCCCGCGCGACGGAGCTCGTCCACGACCACCGAGAGGTCCACGACGGAGACGACTTCGGTCATGCCGTCCCGGAGGATACCGCTCGCTGCCCCCTCCACCGCGCGCCGCCCGGGGGCGCGCGTCAGGCGGGCGGCACGGGCTCCGGGAGGGGTCCGCGCAGGGGCAGCCGGATCACGAAGTCCGTGCCCTTGCCGACCTCCGTCTCGAAGCGGAGCGAGCCCCCGTGCTCCTCGACGATGCGGCGCGCGGTGGGGAGCCCGAGGCCCGTGCCGCCGCGCTTCAGGCTGAAGTAGACCTCCCACACGCGCTCGCGGACGTCCTCGGGGATCCCGGGGCCGTTGTCGATCACGTCCACGCGGGCCTGGTCGCCGTCGAGGCTGGTGCGGACGTAGAGCTGGCCGCCGGGCCGTCCGTCCATCGCCTGCACCGCGTTCAGCAGGAGGTTGAGGAACGCCTGCTTCACGAGGCGCTCGTCGAGGCGCATCAGGGGCAGGCGGCGATCGGGGTAGAAGGCGAGGTCGACCCCCGCCCGCACGCACTCCGCCTCGAAGAACCGGAGCGTGTCCTCCAGCACGCGGTTGAGGTCCACCTCGGCCAGGTCGAGGCGCCGGAACCCCGCGTAGCGCAGGAAGTCGTTGAGGATGTCCTCGAGCCGCGAGACCTCGCGCTTCAAGGTCTGGATCCGGTCGCGGGTCCGGCGCGCCTGCGGGTCGGCTTCGCCCTCGACGTCCTCCTCCATCAGCTGGAGGTTGAGCCGCAGCGTGGACAGCGGGTTGCGGATCTCGTGCACGAGCCCGCCCGCAACCGCCCCGAGGAACTCGAGGCCGTTGGGGGACGGGG
>DATLLK010000395.1:0-3592 GCA_035537895.1 Planctomycetota bacterium | reverse complement strand
GCGCCGCGGCGTGGACGACGCTCGGACCCTCGGCGATCCCCTTCGACACGGGGTGGCCCGCACCGAAGGCGATGGACCGCGCCGACATGGGCCACCTCGCCGAGGCCTTCGCGGCGGGCGCGCGCCGGGCGCTGGCGGCGGGGTTCGACCTCGTCGAGCTCCACATGGCGCACGGCTACCTGCTCTCCTCCTTCCTCTCGCCGCTCTCCAACCGCCGCACGGACGCATACGGCGGGAGCCTCGAGAACCGCCTGCGCTTTCCCCTCGAGGTCCTCGACGCGGTGCGCGCGGCGTGGCCCAAGGACCGGCCCGTCTTCGTCCGCATCTCGGCGTCGGACTGGATGCCCGACGGCTCCGGCATGACCGAGACCGAGGCCGTGGAGGTGGCGCGCGCGCTCTCGGCGCACGGCTGCGACGTCGTGGACGTCTCGAGCGCGGGCAACGTGCCGGAGAGCCCGGTCATCTACGGGCGCATGTACCAGGTGCCCTTCGCCGACCGCATCCGCCACGAGGCGGGCGTGCCCGTCATGGCCGTCGGCGGCATCGAGGGCGCCGACCACGCGAACACGATCCTCGCGGCGGGCCGCGCCGACCTCTGCGCGATCGCACGCGGGCACCTGCGCGACCCCTACCTCGCGATGCACGCGGCAGCCACCTATGGGTGGACCGAGGGCCACTGGCCCGACCAGTACCTGACCGTGCGGCCGCGCGCGCCGCGGGCGTAGAACTGCGACCGAACGCCGCGGCCCGCGATCCGATAGACTGCGCCGGAGCGCGCCGTCGGCCGACGACCGGCGCCGCGCCCCGAGGAAGCCGCTCCATGTCGATGCGTCCAGCGTCTCGCGCCGGTGATCCGCGGCACATCGTCCCTGTCGTCCTGCTCTGGATCGTCCTCGTCGCGCCTGTCCATGCGGTCCTCGGCGAGGACGCGCCTCCCGCGGACCCCGTGGAGACCGCGATCGCCGCGGTGACGGACGCCGCGGGCGCGCGCGGCGCCTCCGGCGAGGGTGTGATCGCCCTCGGCGAGCGTGCGGTTCCCGCGCTGCGCCGCCGCCTCGGCGGGGACGATCCCCGCGCGGCCGAGTTCGCGGCGATCCTGCTCGGGCGGCTCGGCGGGTCCTCGAGGCCGGCCCTGAACGACCTTGTCGAGGCGCTCGAGGACGATGCGGAGTCGGTGCGGGCGGCGAGCGCGCACGCCATCGAGTCGATCGGCTGGCCCGATGGCGCGTCGCTGGACGCGCTCGTCGCGAAGGGGGCGGACCCCGACCTCGCGGTGCGCCGGGTGGCGTTCCGGGCGGCCCTCGACACCGGGCGGCTCGACGCGGCGGTCGTCGCCGCGCGGCTCGCCGAGCACGAGACGCGAGCCGAGTGCGCGCTGGCGCTCCGCGGCCTCCGGGGCCGTGCCGTCGAGACGCTCGTGACGCTGCTGACGCACCCCTCGCGCCACGTCCGGAGGGCGGCGGCCGAGGCGCTTGCGACGAGCGGGACCGCCGCGGTGCGCGTCGCTCCGGCGATCGCCGCGTCCACCCGTTCCTCCGAGGCGCCCGTGCGCGACGCGTCGCTCGAGGCGCTCTTCGAGAGCGGCGACGCGAGCGAGCTGACGCGGCGCGCCTTCCTGGACGCGGCCGGCTCGTCCGACAACTCGACCCGGGCGCAGGTCGTGCTCGCCCTGGCCGACCCGCGCTTCGACCACGTCGAGACCGATCGCGTGCTCGCCGCCGCCGCCGGCGACCCCGACGAAGGGGTCCGTCTTGCGGCCGCGCTCGGAGCTGGAGTTCGTGGCCGCGCCTCCGAGGCCCAGCACGTGCTCTTGGCTCGGACGACGGCACGGGCGGGGCTATTGCCGCCCTATCCCGGCTCGGGGAAGAGAGGGCATACCAACCTCCGCGCGGCGGGGCGCCTGCGTTCGCCCGAGGCGGGGGCCGCCTGGCCTGCACTGCGCTCCGCGGGTGCGCCCGCGACGCTTCAGGCGCTGCGCGCCGCGTGGCAGGGCGCCGAAGAAAGGGAGTGCGTCGTCCTGCTTCGCGCCTTCACGGCGATCGGAGAGACAGGCGTCGCGGACATCCGCGCCCGCCTGGACGACCCGTCGAGAGTCGTGCGTCGGGAGGCGGCACTGTGCCTGGCCACGTTGGGGGACACCGGCGCGCCCGCCCTGCCGGTGCTCGTCGATCTCCTGAGTGACGAGGCCGACGCGGGCGACCAGCCCGAGGACCATTACGGCCGCGCGGACGCCGCAGTCGTGGCGGCGCTCGTAGCGCGCATGCCCGGCGCGCTCCCTCCGCTCGTGGCGGCGCTGGAAGCCTACGCCGCCTCTCCGGACGATCGCGTGCGCCCCCCGCCGCGCCACGTCCTCGAGGTCCTCGAAGCGGCCGGAGAGAAGGCCGCGCCGGCCGCCGTCGCTGTAGCTCGCGTGATCGTCGAAACGCCGTACGCGTACCCGGGTGCCGATGCGGGAAGTTGGACCTACCCCACGGATACGCTCGATGCCCTGCGCGCCCTCGGGGCCCCGGTGACTCACGCCCTGGCGGAACGTCTGCTCGACGCGGATCGCGACGTGCGCTGGAGAGCACGTCATGCGCTTGGCGATCTGGGGAAGTCGGCCACCCCTGCGCTCGATGCGCTCGACCGGGCGGCGGCGTCCGGGCCGGAGGCGGAGCGCGAGCAGTATGCCGCGTTGGCGCGGTCGATACGCGGGCAGCCTTGACCGTCAACCCTCCGAACGTGCACTGCTTCTCGCTGGAGCGCCTACGAGGCCCGCTGCGACTGGACTCGCGGGGCTAGTCTCTCGATGCCCATCCATCCCGTCGCCCTCGGCTTGATCGTCGCCCTCGGGATCACGATCGGCGTGGGTGCGCGTCATTGGTTGGGGCGCGTCCGCGGATGGCCGGCGTTCTTCGGCCTTTTGTGCATCGTGGCCGGTAGCGTGGGTGTCGTCCTTGGGTCGCACCCTCCTCAAGAGTTCGAGATCGCCCTCCTCGTCATGGGCGTCGCTCTGCTGGGCGTCGCCCTCGTCCGAGGGGCCGGACTCCGCGCCGCGGAGTCGGTCAAGAAGCGAGGCAAGCCCCTGACCTCCTCGCGTTTCGACCAGATCCTGCTCGTCACAGTCCTCGTCGGCTTGGGACTTACGATCTTTCTCGCCCTTCGGGGGCCTCCACGGAGGTACCCCGCCGTTACAGACGAGGAGTGGGCGGCTGCTCCCACCGCGATCTGGGCGGAGGTGGTCGCGGAGCTCCGGTCGAGCAGACCACTTCGTATGGGACCTGCCCGATCGGCCGAAGAGCCGCCGTGGCCTGAGGTCTTCGAGGAGAGTGACGATCCTCGGTTCGTTGGCCTGCTGGCCAAGTATCCCTACTCGCCCGCGGGTGTCGTCGGGTACGCCGCGACAGAGAACGTCGTGCGTGGCGAGGAAGGCTCGTGGCGGGAGTTCCGACGTGTCGACCGGCAGGAAACCCTGCGGCGCGTCCCTCCCAATCTGCGAATCGCGCCGGAGCCGGCGAAATGAAAGTGGGGCGCCGCGGCGACGCTATCCTGCCCTCGTCCGCGGAGATTTCCATGCGGCGCGGTCTGATCCCGGCGGCCGTCAACCTGTCTC
>DATLLK010000394.1:0-2498 GCA_035537895.1 Planctomycetota bacterium | reverse complement strand
GCCTCGCGACCGTCCGCGGTCATCGTGGCGAAGATCCTCTTGCCCACGCGGAACGACGTGCGCTGGAAGTGCGGCTCCTCGTGCGCGCCGGGCAGCGAGAGCGCGAGCTTGCGGAAGGCGGCGGGCGTCATGGGGGGATGGCCCCCAGCCTATCCCGCGGGCGGCCGAGGAGCCGGCACGCCGCCCGCTCGGGACGCGAGCGGCAGGACGGCCTCGAGCGGATCGCCGTCCCGCAGGCCCTCGAGCTTCGTCCAGCGGTTCGCGAGGTAGCGGTCGTTCGCGCCGACGTAGTGGATCGCGACCGCGCGGCGCTTGTGGCGCGTCCCGTTGCGTCCCGACATGTGCCAGGTCAGCTCGTGGTGGAAGTGGACGTGCCCCGCGCGCACCGGACGCGGCACGGAGCGCACCGGGTGGCCGTGGTACTCGGTGAGGTCGTCGACCCCGGGAAGCCCCCATCCGTCGCCCTCGACCGCCACGTCGCGCGCGTCGCCCCAACGGTGCGAGCCCGGGACCATCCACATGCACCCCGTGCGGACCGTCGCGTCGTCGAGTGGGATCCACGCGGTCAGCCCCGTGTAGGGCGGGGCCAGTGGAAAGCTCGGCTGGTCGCGGTGCCACGCGTTGCGGCCGCCGATGCGGGGCGGCTTGTACTGCACCTGGTCGAGCAGGATGCGGAACCCATCGAGGCCGGTCAGCTCGGAGAGGAGCTCCACGAGGCGCGGATGCCGCTCCACCTCGGCGAAGGCCTCGCTGCGACGAGCGAGGTTCGAGACACGGTGGAACTCGCGGCGCTCTCCGACCGGGATCCGCTCGTGGTCGGGCCAGCTCGACTCGACGAGCACGCGATCGAACTCGGCGCGGAGCGTCGCGATCTCGCGCCTGGAGAGCAGGGGCCCTCCCGCGAGGAAGCCGTCCTCCGCCCAGGCGCGCCGTCGCTCGGTGGCGCTCGCGGGCGCGGGCACGAACCCTCGGGAGCCGCCCGTGAAGGGGCCGAGCAGACGACCCAGGAGAGCGCCGACCGCGCTCACGGTCGCGCTCCCGGGGCCGGCACGGGAGCCGTCGGGGAGCCGTGCAGGATCCGAGCGAGCGCGCGCCGCAGGTGGCGCTTGGGGAGGCGCACGGAGAGCCGGTACGCGGCGCGGACCGTCGTCTCGGCGCGCGGACGCCGTGCGGCGCCGCGTTCGCGCGCGCGGCGGAGCGCGGGCGCGAGCGACTTCCCGTAGTCCGCGAGGATCGCAGGCTCGCCCAGGCGCATCGCGCGTTCGAGGCGGTCCACGAAGCTCAGGGGGGTGCGCCGAAGCCGCCGAAGCGCCGCCGTGGGCACGGGTGCATCGAACTCCTCCGCGAGATAGCCCAGCGCGTCGCGCACGGCCGAGACGACCCTCGCGCGTCGGGCGTCGTCGATGAGGCGGTCCCACCGCAGGGCGGCGCCGTGCGTCCGGATCAGGCGGTCGGCGTCGGCGATCCATCGGATCGGCGACACGTCCTGCCTTTGGAAGCCGTGGAAGCAGACGTGGATCAGCGCGTGCTCGGGCGAGGGACGCTTCGCCACGAACCCGGCGAGGTCGAACGGCTCCGCGTCGGCCAGGAGCCGGTCCTCGGGAAACTCCACGGGGTGGCGCGCGTAGACCTGCAGCGCGCGGTCGTGGAGGTCGAGGGACGGAAGTCGGTCCCCCTCCGCGAGGAAGCCGAGCGCGTGGTAGCGCGCGCGAAAGTCCTCGGGCGAGGCGTCGAAGTCGCCGCTCCGCCGCGGGTCGGCGGTCCAGCCGGACCGGCGCAGGTGCGCGACTGCCGCGACGAAGTCGCGCCGCCGCACGAGCACGTCGGCGTCCGCCATCGGGCGGGCACCCGAGTCGCGGTACGCCTGCGAGGCGAGCGCCGCGCCCTTCATCACGAGGGTCGGGATCCCCGCGCGCTCGAGGGACGCGAGCACGAGCGCCACGCGCCGGAACAGGATCTGGTTCTCCGACCACGCGAGTCGGTAGAAGCCCTTCAGGCGACCGCGCCACGGGTCGTCCTCGTCGAGTCGCTCAAGGTTGCGCCAGACGAGCGGCAGGAGTCGGAACGACCCCTGGTCGATGCGGTCGAGGTCGGCGTCCGCGCGCCATGCGCGCCACGACGAGCGTGCGACGTCCCCGTCGAGGAGCGCGGCGCGCAGGAGAAGCGCCTCCCGGGGCCCGGCACGGGGATCCTGCGGCGTCACGCGACGCTCCCGGGACGCGGGCGCCGGTCGAGGGCGGCCTTCGCGAGGCGCAGGAACTCGGCCCGTGCCTCTCCCGCCCGGACGACGCCGGTGTTGCGTGCGTGGATCCGCCGCTCGACGACCACCTCGGGCACGCGGGCCACGACGGGGGACAGTGCCTCGAAGCGCACCCACCACGCCGCGGCCTCCGAGGCGACGAGGTCCGTCGGGAAGCCGCCCGTCGAGAGGAACGTCTCCCGGCGGACGACCAGCGCGCCCGGGCTCTTGCCGAGGAGGATATCCGGCGCGGGCGCCC
>DATLLK010000393.1:0-5231 GCA_035537895.1 Planctomycetota bacterium | reverse complement strand
GCGACGTAGACCGTCCCCATGCCGCCCGCGCCGATCGTCGATGCGAGCCAAAACGGGCCGAGCGTGCGCCCGGCGAGCGAGGACGCGTCGGTCACGCGCGACGCCCCGCCGCGCGCGAACGCGCGCTCGAGCAGGCGCAGGGCGTCGAACTGCGCGCGCAGCGCGTCCGCCATGTCGGGGTGCGCGCGGATCACCGCCTCGGGATCGACCGACTCGCCGCGTTCGAGCCGCTCGCGGCATCGCGCGACGATCTGCTCGGCGAGGTCGTCGGTGCTCACGGGAGCGTGGTCCGCCGGCCGCGCATCTTCTCGGCGAGCCGCGTCAGCGCGCGACCGTATGACTTTCGTACTGCGTCGGCGGAGCGGCCCATCCGCTCGCCCGCTTGTACGAGCGTCAGTCCGTCGAGGTAGACGAGCCGCAGCACGGCGGCGTGGTCCGCCGACAGCGACTCGATCAAGCGCCGCAGGTCCGCCGCGCTCTCGCCGGCCATGGCGACCTCGCTGGGCGACGGCTGACTCGGCGACGGGATCGAGCGCGCCTCGTCGGTGAGCAGCCGCGCAGAGCGTCGGGCGTCGCGCTTGGCCGCGTCGAGATGGTGGTGGGACTCCTCGTGGACCTTGTTCTCGACGATGCCGCGAAGCCACCGGCCGAACGATCCGTCGCCGCGGTCCTCGAACCTGCCGAGCGCCAGGTAGGCGGCGAGCCACACCTCCTGGATGACGTCGGACTCCGCGACCTTCCCGCGCAACGCCGACGGGAGCCTCGCGCGGGCCTTGGCGCGAAGCGCCGGGAGATGACGCTCGAACAGCAGGCGTGCCGCGGCCTCGTCGCCCGCGCGCACGCGGCGGACGAGTTCCTCGTCGGAGCTCTGCGGCGCGTCGGACAGCTGACCGCTCCCTCGGTGACGGGAGGGGAGAGCCCGCCGTCCGGCGGCGTCCATCATGCGGCGGATCCGCCTTGGGGTCGACGGCCGACTTTCGCACGGGCCGGACCCTCGGACCCGGCGTGCCTGTCGCGAAATCGCAGCTCGCGTGACCGGATCCCGCGCTCGCGCATGAGAAGAGCGGCATGGCCGCCTTTGCCTGGCAGGTCGGAGCCGCCCCTGCTGGGGGTCCGCGCGCGATCGCGCGAGTCTCCACGCCATGTCCCCACCGACCGGCATCCAACCATGTAGCCCCGCCAAGGCCGGGTGGAGGGTCCGCATGGCCCCGAAGCCGGTCCTGGGTGCGGAGCTGGATGAGCGGAGGACCGCTCGAAAGGCACCCTGATGACGACGAACAACGCACTGGCGACGGCCGCACTGGTGTGTGCGGGGGCAGGGTTCTTCGTGGCGGCGGGTTGGGGTTTCCTCCTCGGTCTCGCGGCGGTGGTCCTCGGGCTGCTCGGCTTCGTCAAGTCCATCTCGCCGCGGGCCCAGGGCGGCGTCCTAAGTCTCGGCGCGATCCTCCTCGGGGTCGTGCTGATCGTCGTGAAGGTCATCGCCGGAGCGCTCCACGTCCTGTTCTAGAGGAGTCGCCGACCGGGTCTCGCGGGATCGCGTGACCGACCGCCTGGCTCGCGCGTGAAAAGGGCGGCATGGCCGCCTTTGCCCGCTCCGTCGGTGCCGCCCTGTTCGGGGTCGACGCCCGCATCGTCGACATCCAGGTCTTCCTGCGCGGGGCAGGCGAGACGGGCTCGCTGCGCATCGTGGGCATGGGCGACGGCGCGCTGAAGGAGGGCGGCGAACGGATCCGCGGGGCCTTCCTCCACGCGGGCTACCCCTGGCCGCAGGGCGCGGTCACCGTCAACCTGGCGCCGGCGTCGGCGCGCAAGGAAGGGCCGGGTCTCGACCTCCCCATCACGCTGGCGTTGCTCCAGGCGTGCGGCAGCCTCGGCCGCGCCGACGTCCTCGCGCGAACGCTCGTGCTGGGCGAATTGACGCTCGATGGGCGCGTGCGGCCCGTGCGGGGCGCGCTCGCCGCCGCCGAGGCCGCCCGCAAGGTCGGCATGAAGGAGGCCTTGGTCCCCGTGCGCAACACGGCGGAGGCCGCCGCGGTCCCAGGTCTCGTCGTGCGCGGCGTCGAGTCGCTCGACGACGCGGTGGGGCACCTCGCCGGCGTCCTGCGCCTCCCGGCGGTCCCCCCCACGCCCTGGACCCCCGCCCGGTGCGACGCGAGCGCGTATCGCGAGGTCCGCGGGCAGGCCAGTGCGGTGCGGGCGGCGCTGCTCGCGGCCGCGGGCGCGCACAACCTGATGCTCACGGGCGCGCCGGGCGCGGGCAAGACGCTGCTCGCCCGTGCGCTCCGCGGCCTCCTGCCGCCGCTCACGCGCGACGAGGCCCTGGAGGTGACGCGGATCCACTCGGCCGCGGGGATCGTCGAAGGCGGCCTCGTCTCCGACCGACCCTTCCGTTCCCCCCACCACACGACGAGCCTCGCGGGCCTCGTGGGCGGCGGCGCGGTGCCGCGGCCCGGCGAGGTGAGCCTCGCGCACCTCGGCGTGCTCTTCCTCGACGAGCTTGCCGAGTTCCCGCGGGCCGTCCTCGAGGGCCTGCGCCAGCCCATCGAGGACGGGGAGATCACCGTCGGCCGCGCCGCCGGCCGGACCCGGTTCCCGAGCGAGATCGTGATCGTCGCGGCGATGAACCCCTGCCCCTGCGGATGGCTCGGATCGGGCGTACGCCCCTGCAACTGCCCGTCGGGCCTCTCCGCCCGATACCGGTCGCGCGTGTCGGGTCCGCTGCTCGACCGCTTCGACCTGCGCGTGAGCGTCAAGCCCGTGGACGCGGGCGCCCTGCTTGCGCCTGCCGCCGAGACGCCCGCCGCCGACGAGGCGTCGCTCCTCGACGCCCGCGCCCGCCAGACCGAGCGCGCGGCGCGCTACGGACTCCCGCGTTCGTGGAACGCGCGGATCCCGTCGACGCACGTCCGCTCCGCCACGGAGCCCACGCCCGCGGCCCTCGAGCGCCTCTTGATGGCCGGGCGCGTGTTCGGCCTCACCGGGCGCGGCCTGCACCGCACGCTGCGCGTCGCGCGCACGATCGCCGACCTCAAGGGCTCGGGGCCGGTCGACGACGACCATGTGAAGGAAGCGCTCCAGTACCGCGGAGACGACGAGAAGCCCGTCCCCGTTGCCGCGCCCGACGCCCCCGGCGAGGCGGGGTAGCCGTGCGGGGGCGCCGGCACGTATCGTGACGCGCCGCCATGACCGTCGTCCTCGTCCACGGATCGCCCGAGACCGCGGCGATCTGGCGGCCTCTTCAGGCGGTGCTCCCGCTCGAGTCCGTCGCGCTGTCGCTGCCGGGGTTCGGATCGCCGCGGCCTGCCGGATGGGTGGGCACCAAGGACGCCCTCGCGGGCTGGCTCGCGAAGGAGCTGGCTCGGCTCCCGGGGCCCGTGGACGTCGTGGGGCACGACGTGGGCGGACTGCTGACGATGCGCGTCGCGAGCGCCTTCGACGTCCCCCTGCGCTCGTGGGCGTCCGACGTTCCCGACATCTTCCATCCGGCGATGACGTGGCCGGACCGCGTGCACGAATTGCAGAAGCCCGGGGTCGGGGAAGCGCTCTTGAAGGCGACGCGGGATCTCCCGGAGGCCGACCCCAAGAGCCTCGTCTCACGCCTGCGCGGGGTCGGACTGCCGATCGAGATCGCGCGCGAGGTCGCCGGCGCCCACGACGGGGCGATGAGCCTCAGCGTGCTCGACTTCTACCGCTCCGCGATCCCCAACGTCGCGGCGGACTGGTGGAAGCACGCTCGGCCGACGCCTTCGCGCGGGCTCGTCCTCCTGGCCCCCGACCCGCCCGAGATCCAGGCGCGGTCCCTCGAGACGGCGAAGCGGCTCGGGGCCGAGACGGCGAGCCTCGGGAACCTCGAGCACTGCTGGATGGCGGACGACCCGCGGTTCGTCGCGGAGGTCCTCGAGCGCTTCTGGCGAACGCTCCCGTAGCCGCTCTCCGACTGGACGGCTCAACGTCCCCCGCCGGGCGTCGTCGTGCCGGGAGCGGGCACGGGGCGCGACTCGCTCGGGATCGTCAGGACGGGGTTCGCCGTGCGGAACGAGGAGCGCTTCAGGAACAGCAGGGCGAACGCGGAGTCCACGATGTCGCTCCCCATCCAGCCGCCGTCGTCGGCCTGCTCGAACATCAGGAGCTCGGCGCCGTCGAAGTACCAGTCGGACTTCCCGATGAACCGCAGGTGGCCGAGGATGCCCATCCGCTCGAGGCCGTAGAGATAGTAGTAGTGCCATCCGTGACGGGTTCGCGCGACGCCGGGGTTCGACGACACATCGAAGTGGCGCTGCATCCAGGCCAGCGCGTCGGCCAGGCCCTTGCGTGTGCGCTCGCGTTCGTCGGGCGAGAAGCGCTTCGACGACCACAGCATGCTCTGGCAGATCATCAGGCACGCGGCTCCCGCCGTCGTCATGCTGCCGGTGGCCGGCGCGTGCTCGCCCTGCACGTAGCGGAACCCGCGGGCGTGCGCCGGCTGGGTCCACTCCACGCGGTAGCTGCCCCGCACCTCGTTCGCCCGCAACGCCACCGGCTCGCCGTCCTTGTCCTGATGGTCGAGCAGGAACTCGAGCGCGTCGCGCCAGACGTCCTGCGGGACCTTCAGTCCGCAGCGGTCCGCGGCCTTCAAGCCGAGGAGCGCGTACTGCGTGTTCGAGAGGTCGAAGCCCCCCGCGGGGTAGCGCCAGTAGCCATCGGTCTGCGCGCCGACGAGGAAGTCGACGCCCTGCCGCATCCAGGCGAGGTCCTCCTTCGAGATGTGCTCGGCGCAGGGCTCCTCGACGACGCGCTGGCCGTAGCGGTCCACCGTCTCCTCGCGGAAGGGATCCGACGCGGGGGCGTACTTCGCGTCGAGCGCCATCAGGAGGACCGACACCTCGTACGTCTTCTTCAGGTCCTGCTTGCGGAGGAAGGCGAACGCGCGCTCGATCCGCGGGTGACCCGCGGGCAGGCCCGACTTGAGCAGGGCAAGGGTCGCGAGCGCCGTCGGGCCCATCGGGTAGCCGCCGTAGGACGAGGCGAACGAGCCGTCCGCCTCCTGGCGGGCGAGCAGCCAGTTGGCGCCGCGCAGGATCGACTCGGCCACCCGCTGGCGGAACTCGGCCGGGAACTCCTCGTTGCGGAACTGGTGCTCGTCGTCCCCGAACCCCGCGCGGGCGCGAGGCGCCGCCAGGGCCGCCAGCACGGCCGCGAGGACCAGGATCTGGAGGGGCCGCCGTCGCATGGGCCGCCGATCAGGGTACCGG
>DATLLK010000392.1:0-3410 GCA_035537895.1 Planctomycetota bacterium | reverse complement strand
GCCAGATCGAGGCGGCGATCCGCGCCCGCGGCGGCGTGGTCGAGGCCCTCTACTGGGCCGACGAGGGCCACGGCCTCTCGCTCCGCGCGCACCGGCGCGAGCACCTGCACCACCTCGGCGCCTTCCTCGTCCGCCACCTCGGGCGCCCCTGAGGGGCGTGCCGGCGGGCGCCCCGCGCCCGCCCGCCGCGGCCCGGGGGGTCGCCCTGTATACAACTGTTTGGTTGTATGGTAGTAAATGCGCATCCCCGGAGTCGACCTCCCCATGCGTCCCCGCGCCCGACCGGCCCGCTTCGCGATCCTCGCCCTCGCGGCCCTCCTCCCTCCGCACGCGCGCGCCGAGGACGACGCCGAGAAGGCGGCGCACGCCGACGAGGCGGCGACGCCGCAGCGGTCGTTCGAGGAACGCGTGGGCGACGTCGTCCTGCGGCAGTACCAGCTGGGATGCCTCTCGCAGCTCACCTACCTCGTCGGCGCCGGCGGCGAGGCCGCGGTCGTCGACCCCCAGCGCGACGTGGACCACTACCTCGCCGACGCCCGGACCCTCGGCCTGAAGATCACGAGAGTCCTCCTGACGCACACGAACGCCGACTTCGTGGCCGGCCACACGGAGCTCGCGCGCCGGACGGGAGCCAGCGTCCACGTCTCGGCGGAGAGCGGCTCGAGGTTCCCCCACGAGCCGATGCGCGACGGGGACCGGATCCCCGTCGGCGGTGCCGTGATCGAGGCATGGGCGACGCCGGGCCACACGCTCGACTCGATGACGCTCCTCGTGCGGGCGCCCGGCGCGGCGGCCGACCCGGTATGGGCGATCACCGGCGACACGCTGTTCATCGGGGGGATCGGCCGCCCGGACCTGGTCGGAGGGGAGACGACACCCGTCGTGCTGGCGGCGAAGGCCTTCGACTCGATGCGTCGGCTGACGACGCTCCCCGACGCGACGAAGGTCCTCCCCGCCCACGGCGCGGGCTCCCTGTGCGGCGCCCACCTCTCGCCGGAGACGGTCTCGACGATCGGGCGCGAGAAGGCCTCGAACCCCTACCTGGCGCCGATGAGCCGCGCGCAGTTCGTCTCGCGCGTCGTGACGGGACTGCCCGTCGCGCCGGCGTACTTCGCGCACAACGTGCGGATCAACCGCGAGGGCCCGCCCGTCGTCGAGCCCTCGGTCGACCTCCCGGCCGCCCTCGCCCCCGCCGACGTGCGCGCGCTCGTCGCGAAGGGCGGGTGGCTCGTGGACCTGCGCGAGCATCGCGCCTACGCCGCGAGCCACGTCGCGGGCGCGGTCAACGTGGCCGTGCGCGGCCGCCTCGACACTTGGACGGGGATCGTGGTGCCCTTCGACGCCCCGATGGTCCTCGTCGGAGGCGACGACGAGGTCCGCGAGGCGGCGTTCCGGTTCCGCCGGATCGGCCTCGACCGCGTCGAGGGGCGCCTCGCCGTGGATCCCTCCGCCTGGGCCGCGGGAGGGCTCGACGTCCGCACGACCCGCCTCGTCGCGCCGAGGGACCTCGCCGAGGCGATGGCGAACGGCACCGAACCGGCGATCGTCGACGTCCGCACCGAGGACGAGCACGCGGAGGTCCGCGTGGGCGACTACGCGAACCTGCCGCTCACGGAGTGGGCGCGCTTCCCCGAAGTGCTCGACCGCAACGCGCCCGTGATCTTCGTCTGCAACTCCGCCTACCGCAGCAGCATGGCCGTGGGCCTCGCCGAGCGGTCGGGCTTCGCCGACGTCGCGAGCCTCGACGGCGGCATCGACGCGTGGCTCACGGCCGGGCTCGCGACGAAGGGCAAGGCGGGCTGCGGTCCCCTGGGCTGCCTGCCCGCCGGCGCGGCGCCCGCGGCGGGCACGACCCCGCTGCCCGAGCCGATCGAGCCGGCGGCGCTCGCGGCCGGCCTGATGGACCAGCCCTCGGCGTGGGCCGTCCTCGACCTGCGCCCCGCCTGGGCCTGGGCCGAGTACCACGTGCCCGGCGCGGTCCGCGTGGACATCGACGCCGTCGCCGCCCACGTCGCCGGCCTCCCCGCGACGGCGCGTGTCGTCCTCGTGGACCGCGACGGCACGACGGCGTTCGCCGTGGCCGGGGCGGTGCTCGCGCGCATGGGTGCCTCCGCTCGCCCGCTCCGCGCGCTGACGGGCGGCACGGCGCGCTTCCACCGCGAGGTCGGGTTGTCGTCGACGGAGCCCGCTCGGCCGGGCCCGAGCGCACCTGCGGCGGCGGGTCCCGCGGCCACGGGCCCTGCGCCGACGACTCCCGGGGCGCCGCCCACGGGCCCCGCCACGCCGAAGAAGCGTTCCGCCGGCTGCTGATCCCGGAGACCCCGACGATGGACCCTCGCCTTCCGACGCCGACCCCTGCAGAAGGGGCTCGCCCCTACTGGAACCCCTACCTCGCCGGCTTCGGCCTCGGGCTCACGCTGCTGCTCGCCTTCGTGACGCTCGGGGCGGGGCTCGGGGCCTCGGGCACGATCGCCCGCGTGGGCGCCGCGGCGGCGGGCGCCGTCGCGCCCGACGCCGCGCGCGCCAACGGGTACATGGGCGGCTGGTTCGAGAGCGGGTCCCCGCTCGACCACTACCTCGTCTACATGAGCGTCGGCACGCTGATCGGTGGATTCCTGTCCGCCTTCGCCGCCGGTCGCTCCCGGCCGGGCGTCGTCGAGCGAGGCCCGCGCGCGAGCGTCGCGCGCCGCCTCACCCTCGCCGCTGCGGGCGGAGCCCTGGCGGGGTTCGGGGCGCGCATGGCCGGAGGCTGCACGTCGGGTCAGGCGCTGACCGGCGGCGCGTTGCTCCTCGACGGATCCTGGGTCTTCACGATGACGACGTTCGCGGGCGCCTTCGGCGCCGCCTGGCTCGTCCGGAGGCAGTGGCTGTGAGCACGCTAGCGACCTTCTTCGGCGACGGGAGCCTCGGCGCGCCGGGCGCGCTCCTCCTCGCGGGGCTCCTCGGGCTGGGCTTCGGGTTCTGGCTCGAGCGCGCGGGCTTCGGCAGCAGCCGCAAGCTCACGGCCGTCTTCTACTTCCGCGACATGGCGGTGATCCAGGTGATGTTCACGGCGATCGTGACGGCCGTCCTCGGCCTCCGCGCGCTCGTCGTGCTGGGCCTCGCCGACCCCGCCGCCATCCACCACATGGAGACGTTCCTGTGGCCGCAGGCCGTGGGCGGCCTCGTCTTCGGCGTGGGGTTCGTCACGGGCGGCTGGTGCCCGGGCACCGCCCTCGTGGGCCTCGCCTCGGGGAAGGTGGACGCGGGGGTGTTCCTGCTCGGCGCGGTCGCCGGCAGCCTCGCGTTCGCCGCCGCGTGGCCCGCGCTCGAAGGGTTCATGTCGTCGGGCGCCCTGGGCGTCGCGACGCTGCCCGAGACGCTGGGGGTCCCGCCGGGCGTCACCGCGCTCCTGCTCGTCCTCGTGGCGA
>DATLLK010000391.1:0-4990 GCA_035537895.1 Planctomycetota bacterium | reverse complement strand
CACCACCACGAACACGACCCGGCGCACCAGCACGGCCACCCGGTCCACCACCACGCCCACGACCACCCGCACGAGCACGGGCCGGAGTGTGACCACGACCACGGCCCCGGCTGCGACCACGACCACGATCCGGAGCCCGGGCACGCCCCCGAGCCCAAGGCCGAGGAGCCGCCGGCGGGCGGCAAGCAGGGCGGGATCCTCTGGACGCCCTGACCCCGGCGTCGTGAAGGTCAAACGCCTCCCGGACGACTTCGTCGTCGAGGAGCGCGCGCGCCTCGTCCCCTCGGACCGCGGCCGCTACGCGGTCTACCTCCTGCGCAAGCGCGGCATCGGCACGCTCGAGGCGCTCCGCGCCGTCCGCCGCGCCTGGCGCGTCGCCTCCCGCGACGTCGGCTTCGGGGGGTTAAAGGACCGCCACGCCGTCACCGTCCAATGGGTCACGATCCCCGACGGCCCCAAGCGCAACCTCGACGAGAATGCGTTTCGGCTCACCTACGAGGGCCGCAGCGACGTCCCCATGACGCGCATGGCCCTTTCGGGGAACACGTTCAGCGTCCGGCTTCGCGACCTCTCGCGCGACGAGGCGGCGACGGTCGCCGCGCGCTTCGACGAGTCGGTGCGCCTCGGCCTCCCCGCCTACTTCGACGACCAGCGCTTCGGGAGCCTACGCGGGGGCGGCGGCTTCGCGGCGCTCCACCTCCTGCGCGGCGACGCCGAGGCGGCGCTTCGCGCCGTGATCGCCTCCCCCTCGCGCGAGGACCGCGGCCCCGTCCGCGAGCGCAAGCGCGCCCTTGCCAAGGCCTGGGGCGACTGGGAGGCGGCGCTCCCCCACGTCGAGGGGACGCCCGCGCGCGCCGCCGTCCTCCACCTCCTGCGCCACCCGACCGACTTCGAGGGCGCCTTCGCCGCGCTCGACCGCGACGAGCGCCGCCTCTTTGCGAGCGCGTACGCCTCCGCCGTCTGGAACCGCGCGGTCCGCCACCGCGTCGAGGCCCTCGTCCCCGAGGCCGACCGGATCGCCCTTCCCGGCGCGGCCGGCCCCCTCGTCTTCCCGCGCGACCCGATGGCCCTTCTCGCCTTCGCCGACGCCACCCTCCCGCTGCCCGCGCCCGGCGCGCGCGCGCACGACCCCGCCTGGCACGAGGCGTTGACGTCCTCGCTCGCCGAGGACGGCCTCACGCTCGACGCCCTCGCCCTCCCCCGCCGCCTCGGGATGGACTTGCGCGCGACCCAGCGACCGGTTCTCTTCCGTCCCGACGAGCCGCACGCGGGCGACCCGGTCCCCGACGACCTCCACCCTCGCCGCTTCGCCCTCGACCTCTCCTTCACGCTCGCCCCGGGTCTCTACGCGACGATCCTCCTGCGCCGCCTGACCTACGACATGGGCGGGGCGAAGTCCCTCCCGTGAACACGACCCGCATCCTCCGCCGTCTCGCCTCGCTCGCGCTCGTCCCGCTCCTCGCGGCCGGGTGCGGTCCCGACGCGCCCCCGCCCTCCGGACCCCGGACGGGCGTCTACGACGGATCGGGCCGCCTCGTCGAAGGCGCGCGCGACCGCGTCTCGCCGCCGAACGTCGTCCTGCTGGTGCTCGACACGACGCGAGCCGACGGCATCGAGGCCGTCGGCGGCCTCCCGCCCGCCATGCCCGCGCTTCGCGCCTTCGCCGCCACGTGCGCGCGGTTCACGGACGCCTCGACGCCCGCCGCCTGGACCGCGCCGTCGGTCACCTCGATCCTGACGGGCCTCAACCCCTCCGACCACGGCGTCCAGGGCCGCTTCCAGGCCTCGCCGCTCATTCCCGCCGTCGCCACCCTCGCGGAGTACCTCAACTCGGCCGGCTACCAGACCGCCGCGTTCACGGCCGGCGGCTGGGTCTCCGAGGAGATGGGGCTCGCGCAGGGCTTCGAGCGCTTCACCGAGCCCTGGCACCTGGGCGACCCGCAGGACATCGCCCTCCGCTGGCTTCGCCAGACGGACAAGAACCGTCCCTTCTTCCTCCTCCTCCACACCTACGAGGCGCACGACCCCTACGGCGCGAAGCACCCGCCCGACGGCCACGACGACCCCGCCCGCATCGCCCGTACGCAGGACCTCGTGCGCCGCCTCGCCGCCGCGGCCGGCGCGACGGACGGCGACGGATCGCGGCTCTACGACACGCTGGGGCCCGCGGGCGCGAAGGAGCTCTTCCTCGCCTGGCGCTCCGACCCCTTGAGCCGCCAGCCCCTGCAGGCGCAGATCGGCCGCGAGAAGCTCGCGGGGCCCGTGATCCGCTACACGGTCGAGGGCCTGCCGCAGGACCCCGAGCGCGAGGCGACCATTCGCCACCTCGCCGACCGCTACCGCCGCGGCCTCGAGGCGATGGACGCCCAGTTCGGGACGTTCGTCTCGAAGCTCGACCACGCGGGGCTCCCGGGCCGCACCGTCGTCGTCGTCTGCTCGGACCACGGCGAGGCGTTCGGCGAGCACGAGATCCTCGGCCACGGCCGCTGGCTCTGGGACGAGCTGACGCGCGGGATCCTCCTCGTGCGCGCGCCGGGCCGCCTGCGCGCGGGCGAGGTCCGCGGCGGCTGCGGCGCCGTCGACGTCGTGCCCACGGTCCTCGACCTCGCGGGACTCCCGACCCCCCGCGACCTCGCGGGGCGGTCCCTCCTGCCCCTCGCGCTCGGCCGCGCGACGGGGCACCCCGTCCGCGCCGAGGACTTCCGACTCGACTACGGCACGGACGGGATCGGCGGCGAGGACACGGTCCTGCGCGTCGTCTCCGTGCGCTCCGAGCGCGCGAAGTGGATCTCGACGTGGAACCCCCGCACGCGCGCGGCGACCGAGACGCTCTTCGACCTCGTCGCCGACCCGGGCGAGCGGAGCCCGCTGCCCGCGGCCGACCTCGCCCGCTTCGGCGCCGACTTCGGCGCCGAGGTCGGGCGCGCCCGCGCGCTGGTCGCGACGTTTCCCACGCGCACCGACAACGAGGGCTCCGGACGCTTCTCCGTGGGCGATTGACGCCCGGGCCCCGACGCTCGGGCTTCAGAACGCTCGGGCGCCCTCTATGCTCTCCCTCGTGCCCCCGCACCCCCTCGGCTTCCGCGCACGCGTCGCGCTCGCGCTCGCACCCGCCCTCGCGCTCGCGGCGTGCGGCGGCGACGCCCCCGCGCCGCGCGACGTCACGACCCGCCCGCGCCCGACCTCGCGCCCGTCCGTCGTCCTCGTCAACGTGAGCGGCGCGCGTCACGACGCGGTCGTCGCGTCGAACGGCGCCGCACCGCTCCTGCCCGCCTTCGCCGCCTTCGCGAAGGACGCGACATGGTTCGACCAGGCGACGGCCGCGGCCACCTGGGAGACGCCCTCGCTCTCGACGGCGCTGACGGGATTGATCCCCTTCGACACGAACATGGGCGGTCGCGCGGGCGACGCCCACCCCTACCTGATCCCGTCCATCCCGACGCTCGCCGAGATGCTGCACGAGGAGGGCTACGCGACCGCCGCGTTCGTGTCGGGCCAAAACGTCGCGAAGCCCCTGGGGCTCGACCAGGGCTTCGACGCGTGGCGCGACGGCCTCGCCTCCGATGCCGTGCCCGCCGCGGTCGAGGCGTGGCTCGCCGCTCGAACGAAGGACCGTCCCTTCTTCCTCTTCGTTCACCTCGACGCGACGCGCCCGGCCCCGCCCGAGGGCACGAAGGACCTCTCCGCCTGGGCCGGCCCCGCCTACGAGGCGCGCATCCGCGAGGCCGACGCCGCGCTCGCGCGCGTGACGAAGGCGCTCGACGCGGCGTCGCTCCCCGCCGACACGATGACGATCCTCTTCAGCGACCACGGCGAGCCGCGTGCGATCCCGCCTTCCGGCGTGCTCCGCGGCGACGACGTCACCGACGACGCGGTCCGGGTCCCGCTCGCCGTGCGGGCCGCGTCGTGGCCGAAGGCGCGCGTCACGGGCTCGTGCGGCCTCGTGGATCTCCTGCCCAGCGTGCGCGACGCGATGGGCCTCCCGCCCGCCTCCGGGACCGGCGGCCGCGCGCTACGACCGCTCGCCCGCGCGCCGACCGCGCCGGGCGCGCCGGTCCTCGTCCAGGCCTGGCGCCGCACGGCGACCGCGACCGGCCCGCAGGACGCGACCGTGTTCGCCGTGCGCACCGCGCGCGCAAAGTTCGTCGCCGTCTTCACGGCCCGCCCCCCCGCGTGGACGGAGACGTTCTACGACCTCGAGCGCGACCCCGGGGAGCGCGCGCCCCTTTCCGGTGACGCCGCGGCGTCGTTCGGTCCCGAGTTCGAGAGGGCCGTGAAGAACGTTCGCGACCTCCTCCAAGGCCGCCGCAAGCACTTCAACGATCCCGTCATCGTGGGCTACGCCGCCGGCGGGGGGTGATCCACCCCGTCGCGGCCGTCCGCGCGCACCGACCGGGCTGCCTTGACGCGCCGGCCGCCACGCCGTAGAAGACGCGTGGGAAGGACGTCGGTTCGGGATCCCGCGTGACCGAGGCCTGCTCGGGCGCGAGGTATCCCGGGACCCGCCGCACGGGGCCCGCGGAGCCCCGCCGTGGACCCTTCCCTCCTGCAGCAGGTCGACCGGGCACGGCTCGGCGACACGGCCGCCTTCGAAGCCGTCGTGCGCGAGCTCGAGGCGCCCCTCGTCCGATTCGTGGCCGCCGTGCTCGCCGGCGACGTCCACGCCGCCAACGACGTCGTCCAGGACGTGCTCGTCGCGACCTGGCACGCGCTCCCCGGCCTGAAGGAGCCCGACCACCTCGTCGCCTGGGTCTACCGCGTCGCCTACCGCAAGGCCGTCAGCTGGCGCCGACGACGACGCGGTCCGCGCGGGCTCCCGTTCCTCGACATCCACGGCGCGCCGCCCGACGGCCCGCCGCATCTCGAGACCTTCGCGGCGCGCGACGCCTCGCCCGAGGGCGCCGTCGCGGCCTCCGAGGCCTCCCCCTACCTTCGCGCGGCGTTGAACGGCCTTCCGCCGCGCTACGCCGCGCCGCTGACCCTCAACCAC
>DATLLK010000390.1:0-3958 GCA_035537895.1 Planctomycetota bacterium | reverse complement strand
GGTCGACAGCCATGTCTGCGCCGGGTACCGCATCCCGTCCAACTACGACAGCATGATCGGGAAGCTCCTCGTCCACGCGGACTCCCGCGCCGAGGCGATCGTGCGCATGCGGCGCGCGCTCGACGAGTACGTGATCGACGGCGTGAACACGACGCTGCCGCTCCTGCGCCGCATCCTGCGCAACTCGTACTTCGTGTCGGGGACCTACGACACCAAGTTCCTCGACGGACTGCTCGCCACGTGAGGCGGGCGGGGGAGGGCCCATGGCCCGCATCGTGATCACCGGCGGCGCGGGGTTCATCGGGAGCCACCTCGTGGACGCCTTCCTCGCCCGGGGCGACCGCGTCACGGCCGTGGACAACCTCCTGACGGGCTCGCGCGACAACGTCGCGCACCACCGCCAGGAGCCCCGCTTCGACCTCGTGCTGCGCGACGTGTGCCAGGGCGTGTTCCTGACCGGGCCCGTGGACGCGATCCTCCACTTCGCGAGCCCCGCGTCGCCGCGCGACTACCTCGAGTTCCCGATCCAGACCCTGAAGGTGGGGGCGCTCGGCACGCACAACGCGCTCGGGCTCGCGCGGGCCAAGGGCGCGCGGTTCCTGCTGGCGAGCACGAGCGAGGTCTACGGCGACCCCGAGGTCCACCCGCAGCCCGAGTCCTACCGCGGCGTCGTCAACTGCGTCGGCCCCCGCGGCGTCTACGACGAGGCCAAGCGCTTCGCGGAGGCCATGACGATGGCCTACCACCGCGTCCACGGCATCGACACGCGGATCGTGCGCATCTTCAACACGTACGGCCCGCGCATGCGGCTCCACGACGGGCGCGCCCTCCCGGAGTTCCTGCTCCAGGCGCTCACCGGTCGGCCGCTCACCGTGCACGGGGACGGTCGGCAGACCCGGTCGTTCTCGTACGTGGACGACACCGTCGCCGGGATCCTGACCGTGCTCGAGAAGGCCGGCCCGGACCCCGTCAACATCGGCGCCCCCGGGGAGATCACGGTCCTCGAGCTCGCGCGCAAGGTCCTCGCGGCCACGGGAGGCGCCTCCAAGGTCGTGCACGTCGCGGCGATGGAGGACGACCCGCGGCGACGCGAGCCCGACATCACGAAGGCGAAGGCCCTCGGCTGGGCGCCCCGGACGTCGTTCGACGCGGGGCTCGCGCTCACCGTGCCGTGGTTCCGACGCTGCCTCGCCGCGTCCGAGGCGGGCGCCGGCCGCGACGCATGAGCCCCGCGCGCGGCCGCTGGCTGGCGGTCGCGGGCGCGCGCCCCAACCTCGTCAAGCTCGCGCCGCTCGTCCGGGCCGCGCGTCGCGCGCGCCACGCCCTGCCTTGGGTCCACACGGGCCAGCACTGGGACGAGGCGCTCTCGGACTCGGTCCGGCGCGACGTCGGCCTGCCGGCGCCGTGCGAGAACCTCGAGGTCGGGCCCGGCGATCCCGCCGCCCAGACGGCGCGCATCCTCGAGCGGCTCGCGCCCGTCCTCGTGCGGCGCCGTCCGTCCGTGGTCGTCGTCGTGGGGGACGTCACCTCGACCGTGGCGGCCGCGGTCGCGGCGGCCCACGCCGGCGTGCCCGTGGCGCACGTCGAGTCGGGACTCCGGTCCTTCGACCCGCGGATGGTCGAGGAGCGCAACCGGATCCTCGTCGACCGGCTGTCCGACCGGCTCTACGTCACGGAGCCCGTCGGTGCCGTGAACCTCCGCCGCGAGGGCGTTCCCCGCCACCGCGTCCGCCTCGTGGGGAGCCCGCTCGCCGACGCGCTCGCTGCCGCCCGGCCCGCGCTCGCCCGGCGCTCGGGTCCGCCGCGCGGCGAGGCCCTCGCGACGCTGCACCGGGCGGAGAACGTCGACGATCGGCGCCGACTCACCGCGTGGTGCCGGGCGCTCGCCGACCTCGCGCGTCGGGTGCCGGTCCGCTTCCCCGTGCACCCGCGGACGCGCGACCGTCTCGACGCGTGGCACCTCCGTGCCCGGCTCGAAGAGGCGGGAGTCACGTTGGACGAGCCGCTCGCCTACCTCGACTTCCTCGCGGCGCTCGCCGGCGCGCGTCTCGTCCTCACCGACTCCGGCGGGGTGCCCGAGGAGGCGTCGATCCTCGGCATCCCCTGCCTGACGCTGCGGGGGCGGACCGAGAAGCCCTGGACGCTCTCGCACGGGACCAATCGGCTCGCGGGGGAGGACCCGCGCCGGCTCGCCGCGGCGGTCCGGTCCATCCTCGAACGACCGCCGCGGCCGCGCGCCGGGGGCCTCGTGTGGGACGGTCACGCGTCGGAGCGGATCGTCGCCGACCTCGCACGTCACTACGTATGACGTAGTATGACGTTTGACCCGCGCGTAACCCGCGTGGGTTCCATCGGTTGTGGCGACGGTCGACAATCCGGTGGTCGCGTGCCAGCGACCCCGCTACCTTCGCCCCCCCTCATGGCCGGCGCGACCGTGGTTGCGGCGGCGGGGGAACCCCGGAGACCGTGATGGCGAAATACCTCGTGACCGGCGGTGCCGGGTTCGTCGGCAGCAACCTCGTGGACGCCCTCCTCGCCGCGGGCGACAAGGTCGTCGTCTACGACGACTTCTCTACGGGCAACAAGCGCAACTGCTTCGACTGGAATCCCAAGGACGTGAAGGTCGTCGAGGGCGACGTCCGCGACGCCAAGGACCTCTTGAAGCACGCGAAGGGGTGCGACTACCTCCTCCACTTCGCGGCCGTGCCGGGCGTCGTGCGCTCCGTCGAGGATCCCGAGACCACGCTCTCCGTGAACGTGATGGGGACGATGAACTCCCTGCTGGCGGCACGCGAGGCGCGCATCAAGCGCGCGTCATCGTGGCGAGCAGCGCGGCCGTCTACGGCGAGAGCCCGGTCCTCCCCAAGGAGGAGAACATGCTGCCCACGCCGTACTCGCCCTACGGCGCGAGCATGCTGGCCGGCGAGGACCTCGCCCGGGTCTTCTACACGACGTACCGCCTCGAGACCGTCTGCCTGCGGTTCTTCAACGTGTACGGCCCGCGCCAGGAGGGCTCCTCGGAGCACGGCGCCGTCGTCTCGCGCTTCGTCCACCACCTCCTCATGGGCAAGACGCCCATCGTGTACGGGGACGGCAAGCAGTCGCGCGACTTCACCTACGTGAGCGACGTCGTGGACGCGGTCCGCCTCGCCTGCACGGCCCCCAAGGCGGAGGGGGAGGTGTTCAACATCGGCACGGGCAACCGCGTCACGGTGTCGGGCCTCCTCAACATCCTCGGCGCCCTGCTCGAGCGCGAGATCGTGCCGACCTACGCCGACCCGCGGCCCGCCGACATCCGGCACAGCCTGGGCGAGGTGACGAAGGCCCAGGAGGTCCTCGGCTACCGGCCCCGCGTCACGATCCAGCAGGGTCTCGTCCGCACCCTCGCCTGGTACCGGCGCAGCCTCGGCAAGAACGTGAAGCTCCCCCCGCCCCGGCCGTCCAGCGTGATCCGGGAGCAGACGGAGTAGCCGAGGCGCCGGGCGCGCTGGAGCGGGCGCCCGTCGCGACCGATCCCCGGGGCAGCGGGCGAACTCGAGATGAAGCGGATCCTCATCACCGGCGGGACGGGCATGCTCGGGACGGCGCTCGTTCGCGAGTGGACCGGGCGGGCGATCCTCTTCCCCGTCGGGCCTCAGCACTTCGATCTGCGCGACGCGGCCGCCGTCGGGGACGCGGTGCGCCGCCTCTCCCCGCAGTGGATCCTCCACACGGCCGCGTACACGAACGTCGACGGGGCCGAGGCCGACCCCGAGGCCTGCACCGCGGTGAACGACCGCGGGACGGCCCACCTGGCGGTCGCGGCGGCCGCGATGGGCGCCCGGCTCGTCTACCTCTCGACCGACTACGTCTTCGACGGGGCGAAGCGCTCGCCCTACCTCGAGGACGACGCCCCTCGCCCGCTCAACGTCTACGGCAAGACGAAGCTGGCCGGCGAGCATCACGCGCGGGGCGTGCC
>DATLLK010000389.1:0-4433 GCA_035537895.1 Planctomycetota bacterium | reverse complement strand
GCCCCAGGGCCCCCGGATCCCCCGACGGCCTCATGGACGACCTGAACGAACTCGCGCGTGCGTACCTCGACCGGCGCACGGCCGTCGCGTTCCTCTCGACCGTGAACGCGAAGGGCCACCCCGAGACGTGCGTGCTGGCGGCGCTCCGGTTCGCGCCCGACGGCAGCCTCGCGGGCGGGGAAGAGGAAGGCGTGTGCGGGGCGACGTTCCGCAACCTGCGCCAGAACGCCACGACCTCGATCCTCGTCCTCGACCCGGTCGCCGACCCGAGGTCGCGCGACGGCGTCCGCATCCAGGCGGAGTTCCTCGGGGCGGAGGCCGACGGGGACGAGCTCGGCAAGCTCGACGGCTGGCTCCAGACCTTCGCGCCCGGGCGGCGGATGGTCCGGCGCCTGCTGTTCAAGGTGCTCTCGATCGAGCGCTACCGCGCCCCGTCGCCCGTCGCCGCGCCCTTCGTCGCACCGCCCCGCGCCTGAGCCGGCTCGAGGACGATCCGCGACGCGGGGTCCGGACGGTACGTCGGCGCGCGCGCGAAGTACTCCCGGATCGCGTCCCGAAGCGGCACGCCGGTGTCCTTCGCCTCGGGCGAGGCAAAGGCCCCATAGCCGTCCCCGCCGCCCGCGAGGAACGAGTTCACGGCCACGCGGTAGGTGCGGGCGTCGTCGACCGGCTCGCCGCCAACCTCTACCGCCGTCCACTCGACGCGTGACGACGCGCCCTCGCCCACGCGGCGCCCGGTCGCCCTCAAGCCCGAGACCTCGATCGGCGACGCGCGCTCGCGCCCGAGCCCGTACGTGAGGACCTCCTTCAGCCGTGCCCCCGTCATGGGCAGCACGACGATCGTGTTGTCGAACGGCATGAGCGTCCACAGGTCGCGCTTCGTCACGGGCCCCTTGGGCAGCTGCACGCGGAGGGCCCCGCGGTTGTGGAAGGCGACCTCCGCGCCGCTCGTCGCGCGCACGGCGTCCGCGACGGCGTTCCCGGCCGCGGACGTCGACTCGGGCGTCGCCCCGACGCGCGGCAAGTCGGCCTCGAGGATCGTCACGACCTCCTCGAGCGCCTTCAAGTCGGGGATGCCGTCGAGCCGTCCTCGGAGGAAGGCGGCCTCCTCGAGGTCGCTCCCCACCTGCTCGACGGCGAGCGGCACGAGCGAGGCGTCCTCGAGCACGACCTCCTTCGTCGTGCGGTGCACCTTCATGCGCACCCGTCCGACGACGGCGCACTGCGTACCCGCCTGGACGATCCAGCCCGTGCCGTCGTCGCGCGCGAGGATCGGCTTCCAGAGACGCGTGTGGGAGTGCCCGCCGACGACCATCGTCGCCCGGGGCACGCGCCGCAGCACCTGCCGGTCGCGCTCGGGCCCGCAGTGCGACAGGAAGAGGAGGACGTCGGTCGTGGCTTGCAGGTCGGCCGCCATCTTCTCGGCCCGCTCCGCCTCGGGAAGGAAGGCGAGCCCGAGCCGATCCCCGCCCACGACGATCCGCGGCGTGTCGGAGGTCGTCAGCCCGACGATCCCGATGCGGATCCCGCCCACCTCGCGGACGACGTGCGTCCGCAGCCAGTCGGGGGTCTAGCCCGTGCTCGTCTCGACGACGTTCGCCGAGATCCACGGGAACTTCGCCGCCCGGACGAGCCGCACGGCGTTCGCGAGGCCGCCGTCGAACTCGTGGTTGCCCAGCACCACGGCGTCGTAGCCGAGTCGCCCCATCGCCTCCACGGGCAGGTCGCCGCGCGTCAACTGGCCCTCGGGCGTCCCCGTCCAGACGTCGCCGCCGTCGAGCAGGAGGACGTGCGCGCCGGTCCGGGCCGCCTCGGCCCGCTGCGCGCGGACGAAGGAGGCGAGCGCCGCGTGACCGCCGACGGGTCCCTTCGCGTCGACCTGCACCTGCGCGGGGGTGCGGGGGAGGAGCGCTCCGTGCTGGTCGTTCGTGTGGAGGACGACGAGGCGGACCCACGGGTCGACCTCCTCGGGGGAGGAGGGGCGCGCAAGCGCCGCCCCTGCGAGGGTCGCGACGAGGGCGAAGAGGAGGCGCGCGCGGCCGGCGCGGCGGGCCGGGGTCGTCATAGGGACAGGATGCCCGAGGGCGCGGACGGTCGGGGCGCGGGGCTCCCCGGTCAGGGCGTGGTGGGTCGCGTGCCCGCGGTCGGGGGGCCCGGGGCGGCCGCCCGGCGCTTGAGCGTCAGGGCGAGGCGGACCTCGTTGCCCTCCTCGTTCCAGGAAACCTCCTCCATGTAGTACTTCATGAGGAGGATCCCCCGCCCGTGGAGGGCGCTCGTGTCGCCGAGCTGGTGCTCCTTCTCCTCGGTCTTGTGGGGGAAGCCGCGACCCTGGTCGCGGATGCGGTAGACGACCCGCGTCGGCTCGTAGGAGGCCTCGAGCCGGACCCGGCGCGAGGCGAACCGCGGGTCGTGGCGACGGCGCTCGATCAGCGCGCGCACGCCGCCCTCCTCGCCGATCGCGCGGGTCTTCTCGTCGTAGTCGATCTCGAGGTTGCCGTGCTCGATGGCGTTGGCGAGCGCCTCGTAGAGGGCGAGCTTCACCTCGGTGACGGGCACCTCGAACCCCGGGTACTGGACCCGGAGCTCGCGGCCGAGGTAGGCGACCGCCGGCCCGAGCACGGACACGTCGTTGTCGACCTCGAGGACCGTGCGCCGCTCGAGCAGGAGGGCCATCGCCGGGCGCAGGTCCTCCTCCTCGCGCACGGCCGCCCGGATGCGGTCGACGACGAACCGGATCTCGCGCAGGTCGATCGGCTTCAGGACGAAGTTGACCGCGCCCAGCTCGAGCGCCTCGCCGGCCGCCTCGGGGTGGTCGGCCGCCGTCACGATCACGACGGGGACCTGCGGGTCGATCTCGCGGATCTCGCGCAGGGCCTCGAGCCCCGTCATGCGCGGCATCGAGATGTCCATCAGGATCATGTCGGGGCGCAGTTCGCGCGCGAGCGCGACGGCCTGCGCGCCGTCGACCGCCTCGACCACGCGGAAGTCGGCCCGCTCGGCGACCCGGGCGAGGATCGCCCGGCTGTCGGCCTCGTCGTCCACGACCAGCGCGAGGAGGGGGGCGGTGTCCACCGGGGCGTGTCGGCCTAGGGCTCGCGGTGCGCCGTGCCGGCCGGCGTCGGGCCGTCCGGTGCGCCCGCGTTGGCCGCGTTCCAGTCCTCCACCTCGCGGCTGATCTTCATCGAGCAGAACTTCGGGCCGCACATGGAGCAGAACTGCGCGCTCTTGAAGACGTCCTGCGGCAGCGACTCGTCGTGCATGCGGCGCGCCGTCTCGGGGTCGAGCGAGAGGTCGAACTGGCGGTTCCAGTCGAACTCGTAGCGCGCGGTCGAGAGGGCGTCGTCGCGGTCGCGCGCGCCGGGACGGTGGCGCGCGACGTCGGCCGCGTGCGCCGCGATCTTGTACGCGATGATCCCCTGCTTCACGTCCTCGGCGTCGGGGAGCCCGAGGTGCTCCTTCGGCGTCACGTAGCAGAGCATCGCCGCGCCCGCCCAGCCGGCCATCGCGGCGCCGATCGCGCTCGTGATGTGGTCGTAGCCGGGCGCGATGTCGGTGACGAGCGGCCCGAGCACGTAGAACGGGGCCTCGTCGCAGACCTTCATCTGCCGCTCGACGTTCATGGCGATCTGGTCCATCGGCACGTGGCCGGGCCCCTCGACCATGACCTGCACGTCCTTCGCCCAGGCGCGCCGGGTGAGGTCGCCCAAGACGTCGAGCTCGGCGAACTGCGCGCGGTCCGACGCGTCGTGGAGGCAGCCCGGGCGCAGGCTGTCGCCGAGCGAGATCGTGACGTCGTAGCGGCGCAGGATGTCGAGCAACTCGTCGTAGTGCGTGAAGAGCGGGTTCTGCGCGTGGTGGTGGAGCATCCACTGGGCCGTCAGCGACCCGCCGCGCGAGACGATGCCCGTCAGGCGCCGGGCGATCAACGGCATGTGCTCGAGGAGGATGCCGCAGTGGAGCGTCATGTAGTCGACGCCCTGGCGCGCCTGCTCCTCGATCACCCGCTTCAACCCCTCCCAGGTGAGGTCCTCGGGCCGGTCGACCTCCTCGATCGCCTGGTAGATCGGCACGGTCCCGATCGGCACCGGCGAACGCCTCAGGATCGCCTCGCGGATCTCGACGATCCCGCCGCCGGTCGAGAGGTCCATCACGGTGTCGGCGCCGTGCTTCAAGCACACGCCGAGCTTCTCGAGCTCGCCGTCGACGTCGGAGACCACGGCGGAGTTGCCGATGTTCGCGTTGATCTTGCAGCGCGCCGCGATCCCGATGGCCATGGGCTCGAGCTCGGGGTGGTTGACGTTGGCCGGGATGACCATCCGGCCGCGGGCGACCTCCTGCCGGATCAGCTCGGGATCGAGGCCCTCGCGCGCCGCGACGAAGCGCATCTCCTCCGTGACCACCCCATCCCGGGCATAGCGCATCTGGGTGGGGAC
>DATLLK010000388.1:0-7130 GCA_035537895.1 Planctomycetota bacterium | reverse complement strand
GCCCCGGCGCGCGCGTCGCGCCCTCGACCCTCGTGGCCGACGCGTTCCAGCGCCTGGGCGAGCGCGCCGACCGCGTCGTCGTCTTTCGCCGCGCGGCGGGCGAGGAGGAGCGGCTGCGCGAGATCCTCCCCGCGGCCCGCTACGACTTCGCCGAGGGCAGCCTCTCGCGCTCGTTCCTCTTCGGGCCCACGCGCACCGCCTACCTCGCCTACGACGACTTGGCCGACCTGTCGCTGCGCGAGCGGCGGCCCGCGCCGTCGCTCCCGCCCTCGCGTCCCATCCAGGACTTCCTCGAGCTCGAGGCGGGCGAGCCCGTCGTCCACCTGCTCCACGGCATCGGGATCTTCCGCGGGCTCGCCTCGGCGTCGGAGGCGGGCGGCGCCCAGTCGCTCAAGATCGAGTTCGCCGAGGGGACCGTCCTCTTCGTGCCCGTGGCGCGCATCGACCTCGTGCAGCGCTACGTCGGCACCGGCAAGCGCCCGCGGCTCTCCCGCGTCGGCGGCGCGGAGTGGGCGCAGCGCAAGGCGAAGGTCGAGAAGGCGGTCCTCGAGTTCGCCGAAGGGCTCCTGCGCGTGCAGGCCGTCCGCCACCGACGGGCGGGTCCGGCGCACGCGCCGCATCCGGTGTGGCAGTCGGAGTTCCAGGCCGCCTTCCCGTGGAAGGACACGCCCGACCAGGCGAGCGCCACGACCGCGATCGCCGCCGACCTCGCGGCGCCCCGCCCGATGGACCGGCTGCTCTGCGGCGACGTCGGCTACGGGAAGACCGAGGTCGCGCTCCGCGCCGCCTTCCTCGTCGCCTCGGGGGGTCGGCAGGTCGCCGTCCTCGTCCCGACGACCGTGCTCGCCGAGCAGCACCGCCGCACGTTCGAGGCGCGGCTCGCGCCCTACCCGCTGACGGTCAGGGCGCTGTCGCGCTTCCGCACGCCCGGCGAGACGCGCGAGATCCTCGCGGGTCTCGCCGACGGCTCCGTGGACGTCGTCGTCGGCACGCACCGGCTCCTGAGCAAGGACGTCGTCTTCCGCGACCTGGGTCTCGTCGTCGTGGACGAGGAGCAGCGCTTCGGCGTGCAGCACAAGGAGCGCCTGAAGGCGATGCGCGCCGACGTGGACGTGCTCACGCTGACGGCCACGCCGATCCCGCGCACGCTGCACATGGCGCTGCTCGGCATCCGCGACATCAGCAACCTGACGACGCCCCCGCCCGGCCGCCAGCCCATCGAGACGCGCCTGGCGCGCATGGACGAGGGCCTCGTGCGCGAGTCGGTGCGCCGCGAGCTCGACCGCGGCGGGCAGGTGTTCTTCGTCCACAACCGGGTCTACGACCTGCAGGTGATCGCCGGGATGGTCATGCGGCTGGCGCCCGACGCGCGGACCGCGACGGTCCACGGGCAGATGGACCGCGACCTCGTCGAGGCGCGCATGCTCTCCTTCGTCCGCGGCGACACGGACGTCCTCGTGACGACCGCGATCGTCGAGTCGGGCCTCGACATCCCCAACGCGAACACGATCGTCATCCACAACGCGGACCGCTTCGGGCTCGCCGAGCTCCACCAGCTGCGCGGGCGGGTCGGCCGCGAGCAGCGCCACGCGCACTGCCTGCTCCTGATCGACCGCGACCGCGCGCTCTCCGAGGAGGCCGCGCGCCGGCTCCGTGCGCTCGAGGAGTACAGCGAGCTCGGCGCCGGCTTCCGCATCGCCATGCGCGACCTGGAGCTCCGCGGGGCGGGCAACCTCCTCGGCCCCGAGCAGTCGGGGCACATCGCCTCCGTCGGCTACGACCTCTACTGCCGCATGCTCGCCGAGGCCGTGCGGCGGGTCAGGAAGGACCCCCCGCGAACGCAGCGCCCCTCGACGCTCGACGTGGACCTCGCCTGCGGCGTCCCCGCCGAGTACGTCCGCGACGCCCGGGAGGTCTTTCGTCTCTTCCGGCGCGTCTCGACCGCGCCCTCGCTCGAGGTCCTCGACGGGCTGCGCACGGAGATGGAGGACCGGTTCGGGCCGCTGCCCCCCGAGACCGACCGGCTCGTCCTCCACCAGACGGTGCGGCTGCTGACGGGAGGGCTCGGGATCGAGCGCGTCCTCGCGGCCGAGGCGGGCGGGCTCTCGCTCGAGGCCCGCGACGGGACCTCCGCCCTCGATCGCCTCGCCGCCCGGGGGCTGGAACTGCGGCGCCTCGACGCGCGACGCGGCTACCTGCCGCCGCCCGACGGGGCCCGCGGTCGCTCGATGACCGACGCCCTCGAGGCGTCGCTGCGTGAGCTCGTGCGGCGGCTCGCCCCCGGGCGGGCCGGCTCCCCGGGTGCGGGGGAGGACGGCCGCGGGACGACGCCCCCCCCGCGGGTATCCTCCCCGCGATGACCTCGGCCCGGACGCTCCGGACCCTCCTCGCGATCGCCGTCGTCGGGACGGGTCTCCTCCTCGCGACACGAGCCGCTCGCGGCGCGGACGCCACGCCGTCGGCGGTGCCGCCGCAGGCGCGGCCCGCGACGACCAACCTCGACGAGTGGCTCGCGTTCGTCGACGGCGAGTTCATCACGCGCCGGATGATCCAGCGCGAGATCGGCGAGCGCGCCGAGGAGCAGAGCGAGGAGCAGTACGAGACCCAGATCCGCTCGCACGTCCTGCGGCGCGTGCTGAACGGTGTGATGGTGCGCAAGGCGAAGATGATGGGGCTCGAGCTCCGGCCCGACCTGATCGACAAGTACGCCGACCAGGCGTCGAAGGTCGAGCTCGAGAAGGCCCGCGAGCGCGAGGAGCGCCGCAAGCCCGGCGCCGGCAAGAACCTCACGTTCGAGAAGATCCTCGCGGAGCGCGGCCAGACCATGGCCGAGTTCAAGGAGCTGATCACGCGCGAGGTGCTCGTCAGCAACTACTGGTCGATCCTCGAGCACGGGGTCCAGGGCAAGCGCAAGCTGTTCGACGCCGAGGCCTCGCCCGACGACATCCTGAAGCTCTGGCGCGAGCACGGCGACCGCTTCGACCAGAAACACGGCGTGCGGCTCGCGATGTTCTACGCCTCGCCCGAGTCCTTCATGGACGAGGGGCGCCGCAGCTACGAGGAGTCCGTCGCGGCGGCTCGCGCGCACCTCGAGGCGATCCTCGCCGAGGCGCGCGCGAACCGTTCTCCGGAAGCGGTCGTCCGTGCGCGCAACCTCCCGGAAGCGGACTGGGACATCATGCCGGCGGACCAGTTCCTCGAGCCGATGGCGCGCAGCGGCCCCGCGAGGGCCGCCGATGACTGGGCGTTCGACCCGGCCCGAAAGCCCGGCGACAGCGGCGTCTTCGACGCGGCGCGCGGGCGGGTGGGCGGCTACTACATCCTCGAGGTTCGTCCCGCCCGCAAGAAGACGTTCGACGAGGTCCGGCCGGACCTCGGCACCTTCATCCGCGAGGCCCGCGTCCAGCGCTTCCGCATCTCGCACATGCTCGAGTGTCTCGCCTCCTCGACGATCCAGCCGCCCGAGGTCACGGCGGCGATCGAGGAGCAGCTGCGGCACGCGCTCAAGGCCTTCGACGAGGATCCCGTCAAGAAGTCGATCCGGCTGCGCTAGGCGTCATGCCCGCCGAGGTGAGCCCGCCGCCGGTCCTCGCCCCGGTCACGCTCCCGCCCGAGCGCCGCGGCCCCGCCCGCGCGCTCTTCGTGCTCGCGGCCCTCCTCGGTCTCGTGGTGGTCGGCGCGAGCGTCGCCTCCGTCCTGGTCCCGCCCGCGGGGCCTCCGCGCGCCCCGTGGCTCTTCCCGCCCGACGCGCGCCCGCGCGTGGACGTCCTGCGCGACCGCCTCGCCGCCGGCCTGCTGACGCTCCAGCGCCGGGACGGGCTCTTCACCGCCCAGCCCGACGGCGCCTTCTCCGACGACACGCTCGACGACACCGAGGCGACGGGCCTCGCCGTCGCGGCGCTCTCCGTCGCACGCCGCATGGGGAGCCGCGTCGGCGGGCTCGAGCCGGGACTTGCCCGCGCCCGCGACGTGCTGCTCGCGCGCCAGCGCCCCGAGGGGGACTTCGGGCAGAGCGCCAAGCCCGGACGCGGGGCGATGGTCGCGACGATGGCCGCGGGGGTGCTCGCCTTTCGCCTCGACGACGACCCGCGGTCGGTCGCCGCCGCCGACCGCGCCGGCCGCCGCCTCGTGGACGTGAGCAGCCTCGGTCCCCTCCCCGGAGGCTGGGTGCAGGGGGTGACCGTGCGCGCGCTGTGGCAGCTCGTCGAGGACGACCGCACGGTCCTCCTCGGGCCCGACCCGCTCGCGATCGTCCCGACGCGCAACATCGGGACCGTCCGGGACGCGGCGGAGCCCCGCATCTCGGAGGCCTTCGCGCAGACGCTGTGCCGGCACCTGGGGGCTGCGACCTCGACCCCGGATGAGATCCTCCCGAAGGTGCTGGCCGACCCGCCCGCGTGGGAGAGCCCCCGGACCGACGTCGAATTCTGGCTCCTGGCCGGCTGGCTCGCCGCGCGGACCCCCGGTGGCGAGGCCTGGTTCCCCTCGGCGCTGACCGCGCTCGAGGCCGCCATCGGCCCCGACGGCACGATCCCGTGGGAGGCCTACGGAAGCCCGGTCTCCAAGACGGCGACGGGCCTCCTCATCCTCTGGGAGGGCAGCGGGTTGCGGCCGCTGCCGGGGCCTTGAACCCGAACGGCCGGACCGGCCGGGAGACCCCGTCGAACCGGGGCGCACGCCGTCCGTTGGACTGATCGTTCGACGGTCCCTACAATGCCCCGGCTCCGGCGGGCCTTCCGCCGGGGGCGCCACGAGACAGCCTCGCGGAGCATCGCGGCGCCGCCGACGGTTCCGACCCCCGTCGGTTCCGGAACCCACGGCGTCACGACGGTTTAGAAGCAGCTACGGCAGCACGGAGAGACCCATGGCCCGAGATGCGCGGACGGAACACACAGGTCAGTTCCTTGACCAGGACAAGGACTTCAACGAGCAGCTGTATGCGGCGCTGCGCCACGCCCCGTGGTGGATGATCTCGATCGCCGCGCACGTGCTCGTGCTCGTCCTGTCGACCATGCTCCAGGGTGACCCGGTGTCGGTGAAGAAGGGCGACTCCCTCACGGTGTCCACGGGCGCCGAGGCCATCGAGCCCGAGGTCCCCGAGACGCCGGAGGAGACCGAAGAGGTCCAGCAGGACGAGATCGTGGCGAAGGAGCCGACGGTCAAGGACGCCGAGCTCTCCGACCACAACGAGACGGACAACGACCTTCCGACCGAGGAGTCGCTCGGCGAGGCCGGCATCTCCGACGCCCCGTTCGAGGGCCCGGCCAACAACGGCCTGATCGGCATCGGCGGCGGCGCGGGCGGCGCGTTCAAGGGCCGCGGCGGTCACCGCAACCTGCGCGCGGGCGGCGGCGGCAAGAAGGCCGACGACGCGGTCGAGGACGCGCTCAAGTGGCTGGCGGCCCACCAGTCGCCGGATGGCGGCTGGGAGTGCGAGGGCTTCCCCCGCTGGTGCGACGGCAAGCAGGTCTCCGACGGGCCCGACGGCAAGGGCAAGGCGATGTACGACGTGGGCGTCACGGGCCTCGCGCTCCTCGCCTTCCTCGGCGCCGGCTACACGAACCGGTCCGAGGGTCCCTTCGGCAAGGTCGTGGGCAACGGCCTGCGCTATCTCAAGAACCAGCAGGACCCCGAGGGCTGCTTCGGCAGCCGCGCCACGTCGCACTACGTCTACAACCACGCGATCTCCGCGCTCGCGATGGTCGAGGCGTACGGCATGACCGGCTCGACGATCTACAAGAACCCGACGCAGAAGTGCCTCGACTTCATCGCGATCGCGCGCAACCCGTACTTCGCCTGGCGCTACGGCGTGAAGCCCGGCGACAACGACTCGTCCGTCACGGGCTGGATGATGATGGCGCTCAAGAGCGCCAAGCTCATCAACAACGCCGACGTCAAGGCGGGCAAGCCGCCCTCCCTCCAGCTCGACGAGGAGGCCTTCGACGGCATCAAGGCGTGGATCGACAAGATGACCGACCCCGACTACGGCCGCGTCGGCTACCAGCAGCGCGGTTCGGGCCCGGCCCGCACGCCCGAGATGGTCGACAAGTTCCCGGCCGACAAGTCCGAGTCGATGACGGCCGTGGGCATGCTCGCCCGCATCTTCCTCGGCGAGAACCCCAAGACGAGCGAGCCGGTCCAGAAGGGCGCCAAGCTCTGCGAGAAGCTCGTCCCGCGGTGGGACCCGAACGACGGCTCGATCGACATCTACTACTGGTACTACGCGACCCTCTCCATGTTCCAGGTCGGCGGCGAATCCTGGAAGAAGTGGGAGGCGGCGATGAAGCCCGCGATCATCGACACGCAGCGCAAGGACACCGACTACTGCATGTACAAGGGGTCCTGGGACCCGCTGGACCCGTGGGGCCCGGACGGCGGCCGCGTCTACTCGACGGCGACCCTCGCCCTCTGCCTCGAGGTCTGGTACCGCTACGACAAGGTGTTCGGGGCGACCGGCAAGGACTAAGCGGAACCGGAGGAACCGGTTCCGCTTGAGGGGCCGGCCGGCGACGTACCCGGGAGCCGGGATCGGAAGATCCCGGCTCCTTTCGTAGGTACACGGCGGAGTGAGCAGCGTCCTTGGAACCGCGCCGCGCGGTTCCAAGGAAAGGGACGTGCCGCACGGAGCGGCGCGGGGAGCCGGATCGCAGGGCCCGCGCGCGAGGGACGGGCAGCCCCTTGGGTGGTTCCCCGGTGCGGGAGGCCACGATCCGCGCCAGCGACGGGCACGCCGGATCGCCCTCAGCGCTTACGCTCGCTCGCCTTGCCAGGCGGGGACCGCGCTTCGCGGCGAGCTGCCGCGTAGAGGAACCCCCACGCGAGGAAGCCCGCGGGCACCGAGACCATGAAGAAGGGGAGCCCGCTGACCCACCGGCTGTCCATCAGCCACAGCAGAACCTCGCACAGCACCCCGAGGCCCGCGAGCCCAAGGAGGATGTGGCCGATCACCCGCATTGGGAAGCATGGTGCCACCGCGTTGGAGGCCACCGGCTCGGCGACTCGCGTGTCGCGCCGGCCGGGCCCTGTGGCGGAGAGCGTGCGCGATCCCGGGCTGGAACCGGCGCGTGTCGCGCTCGGCCTGCGTCCGTCCGAGCGCTCGACCGCGCGCGCGCCCGGCGGCGCCTACTTCT
>DATLLK010000387.1:0-12055 GCA_035537895.1 Planctomycetota bacterium | reverse complement strand
CGCCCGTGCCGAGGCTCGCCGAGCCGTTGGCGGCGATGCGCACGCGCACCGGGAGGTCGGGGTTCGTAGTGCGGACGAACCGGATGGTCAGCGTCCGGCGGGCGGTGATCGTGACGCCCGTGCCGATCATGACGCGCGGGGCCGTCTGCACGTCGAGCGCGGACGGGCTGCCGACGTAGGTGAGCACGCTCTTCGCCTCGTCGGGCCCCTCCTCGTCGCGGCGCTGCACGAGGCCGATGCGCGCGGCGATGGAGAGGTTCTGGATGAAGTACTCCTTGCTCGCGACGATCTCGACGTCGTCGCCGAGGATCCAGAAGCGCCGCCGGATCCACGCGTCCATCGGGGCGAGGTCCTGGTCGGTGAGCGAGACGACGCCGCCCCGGCTCCCGCCGCCCTGACGGCCGGCGTTGCCCTGGTGCCCCGTTCCGCTGCCCTGGGAGCCGGTCCCGTCCTGGGCCGCGCCACCGGAGGATCCCCGCGTCCGCGCCGCCCGGCGCCCCCCTGGCACGAGGGGAGGAGCGCCAGGGCCGCGACGGTCGCCGCGAGAAGGAACGCTCCACGAGAGACATGCTGCTTCACGACGTCGCCCTCCCGGCGCCGCCCGGCGCCCCAAAACCACGAGTACCCGTGCCCCGAACACCCGTACCCCCGATGCCCGCGTCCCGCATGGCCGTCCCCATCATCCGCTGCACGTGGTGCTCCACGTAGCGTCCGATCACGTCCGCCTCGAGGTTCACCTCGTCACCGGACGTCTTCTCCCCCAGCCCCGTGACGGCCAGCGTGTGCGGGATCAGGTAGACGGAGAACTCGTCTTCGGAGGTCTCGCCCACGGTCAGGCTCACTCCGTCCACCGCGACGGAGCCCTTGGGGATCGCCGCCCCGCGCAACGCGTCGGGGACGCCGACCCGGATGCGCACGTCGTCGCCGTGGCGCTCGACCGCGAGGACGCGGCCGACGCCGTCCACGTGGCCCTGCACGAGGTGCCCCCCGAGAGGGTCGCCCACGCGGAGCGCGGACTCCACGTTGACCCGGTCGCCCGCCACGCGACGTCCGAGCGTCGTACGGCGCAGGGTCTCGGGGATCACGTCGAACTCGGCGACGTCGGCGGAGGCGCTCACCGCCGTGAGGCAGCACCCGTCGAGCGCGACGCTGTCGCCGGGCACGAGCCCGGCGATCGGCCGCTCGAGGCCGAGGACGATGCGCACGGTGCCGGGCAGCGCGCCCTGTGGAGCGGGGCGCACCCCTCGGACCGTCGCGCGCTGGGTCACGATGCCGGTGAACATGGGGACCGTGAGAGTATCCACGCCCGGTCCCCACATGCACGCGACCGTCGTCACGCTCTTCCCCGAGCTCTTCGAAGGCCTCCTGCGTCAGTCCGTCTTCGGCCGGGCCGTGCGCCGGGGCCTCGTCCGCGTCGACTTCGTGAACCTGCGCGAGTTCGGCGAGGGGCGCCACCGCGTCGTCGACGACCGGCCCTTCGGCGGCGGGCCGGGCATGGTGCTGATGGCCGAGCCCGTGCTGCGGGCGGTCGAAGCGGCCCGGGCGCGCCATCCCCGGGGGGCCCGGCTGCTCTACCTGACGCCGCAGGGAACGCCGCTCGTCCAGGCCCGCGCGCGCTCGCTCGCCGCGGACGTGGATCTCGTGCTGCTCTGCGGGCGCTACGAGGGCATCGACGAGCGCGCGATCGAGATCCTCCAGCCGGAGGAGATCTCGATCGGGGACTACGTCCTCTCGGGCGGCGAATTGCCGGCCATGGTGATCCTCGACGCGGTGGCGCGACTCCGGCCCGGGGTCCTCGGCGACGAGCGCAGCCCGGAGGAAGACTCCTTCGGCGCGACGGAGGGCCTCCTCGACCACCCCCACTACACGCGGCCCCTCGAGGTGCGCGGGCAGGGTGTCCCCGAGGTGCTGCGGTCGGGCGATCACGGGGCGATCGCGCGATGGCGGCGGGAGCGTGCGCTCGACCGCACGGCCCGGCGCCGCCCGGACCTGCTCCCTCCTTCGCCCGGCCCCACGGCGGACGGCACGTCCTGACGTAGGGCGTGAAGTGGGACCGCCACCCCCGGCACCCCCGGCCAAGGGGTCCTTCCGAACGTGGTGATCCGGGAGGAGTGCGCTACCTTCCCCGACTTCCCCCGCCGTCGGCGACGGGAATCGCGGCAACGTCGCTCGGAGTCACGTCCCATGTCGTCCCGCATCCGGCAGGCCGAGACCACCCACTATCGGAAGCAGGCGCTCGACTTCCAGGTCGGCGACACGGTGGACGTGGCCGTCCGCATCCCCGAGGGCGACAAGGAGCGCATCCAGCTCTTCACGGGCCGGGTGATCCGCCGCCGCGGGGGCGGCCTCGGCGAGAACTTCACCGTGCGCCGCATCGTGATGGGCGAGGGCGTCGAGCGGACGTTCCCCTTCCACAGCCCGCGGATCGCGGGCGTGAAGGTGGTGAGCCGCGGCGCGGTCCGTCGCAGCCGGCTCTACTACCTCCGTCAGCGCGTGGGCAAGGGCACCCGTCTGCGCGAGATCCTCGGCGACGTGGGCGGACCCGGCAGCGAGCAGGCCGAGGCCGTCGCGGCGCCCTCGACCGCGAAGGCCGCCGCGCCCGCCGCGAAGGCCGCCGCCCCGAAGTAGGGCCGCGCTTCTCCGCGTGACCGCCGTGCCCTGGCGCGCGTGAAGCGTGGAGGGAACGACCCGTTCCCCCTCGCCCGTGCGAAGGGGTCCCCGCGTGCGGCTTCGCTGGCGCTTGTGTCTCTCGTGCCGGTTCCCCCGTCGACGGGACGGGGACCCCGGTACCTCGGACCGCCTCGGCCGCCGTGGCGAGAGGGCGGCCGAGCGCGCCCTCGTGCGCGCGGGCTACCGGATCCTCGCGCGCCGATCCCGATTCGGCGGCGTCGAGGTCGACCTGGTGGCGCTCGACGGCGCGACCGTCGCCCTGGTGGAGGTGAAGTCCGGCGCGTGGGGCCTCGCCGCGCCTGCCGGGAGGGTGGACCATCGCAAGGTCCGGCGTCTGCGGGCCGCCTGGCGCGCGATCGCGCTCGATCCACGCCTGGCGGCGCGGCCGCGCCGACTGGACGTAGTCGAGGTCCGCTTCGTCGCGGGCCGCCCGCAGTGCCGCGTGCTTCGCGATCACGCGCGGCTGTGACCGGCCGTCGCAACCCCTCGCCGCGCGGGACGCGCGACCGTCCCTCCATGCCGGGATTGCGCCCGCGCCTCGGGGGGGCACAATCCGCCCCTCGCCCCGGCAGGGAACGATGATCGACATCAAGGATCACCTCGACATCTCTCGCGTGACCGACCTCGTCGGTTCGACGAAGGAGGCGGTCCTCGAGGAGATGGTCGCGTTGATCGCGTCGTGCGACGCGGTGACCGACCGCGCGGCGCTGCTCGCCGCGGTCCGGGAACGCGAGCGTGTCCTCTCCACGGGGATCGGGCTCGGGATCGCGATCCCGCACGCGAAGATCCCGGGCGTGACGCGATTCGTCGTCGCCGTCGGACGCCACGCGCACGGCATCGAGTTCGACGCGATCGACGGCCGTCCCGTGCACCTCGTGGTCCTGATCGCCGGCCCGCAGGACGCGCAGGACCGCTACCTCCGCCTCCTCGCGCGCCTCTCCGGCCGCCTGAAACAGGAAGAGGTCCGCCGCCGCCTCATGGCGGCACCATCGCCCGCCGCCGTCGTCTCGGTGCTGACGGCCGACTGAAGGGGCGTCGTCCTCCGTTCGATCCGAACGCGGTCAACGCGAGACAGGCTCCAGCGGGATGACGAGCCAGCCGTCGTCGGTGGGGAGGAGGGCGCGGCGGCCGACGCGCACCGGCGGTTGGGCGAGCGTGGCGGAGGCGACGACGCTCCACCCCACGGTGTGGGCCGCGGTCGGCTCGAACCAGAGGACCCGCGCCTCGGAGCGGCCCGAGCCGGTGTCCTGGTAGGAGGCGGAGACCCACACGCCCTCGGCCGTCGCGCGCACCGACGTCACGAGCGGCCACGCGGCCGCGCGCCCGTCGCCCCCGCTCTCGGGCGGCGCGCTCCCGAGGACGGAGTGCGCCGGGTGCCAGTCGGCGGGATCGCCCGGGAGCCGGTCGGCGGCCGCGCGACGATCCACCTCGATCGTGCCGACGCTCGCCCGCCGGTCGCGCGAGACGCGGACGACGTGCACGAGGTCGCCCCAGGCCGCGACGCGCGCGTCCGCGTCGAGACCTCCCCACTTCACCTCCTCGAAGCGCGACCCGTCCACGTCGATGGGAGCGCCGGGCGCGAGTCCGCCACGCAGGTCGGGAATCGCGATCCGCACGGAGTCGGACGACGCGGCGAGCACGGCGACCGAGCCTCCGGCGAGCAGCGGGGGCAGCAGCAGGTTCCCCCCCGCGTCGCTCGCGGGACGGGCCCAGGCGCGCCCGCCCGTCGCGGGATCCACCGCCGTCCACCAGAGCGTGCGGTCGGTCGCGTCCTCGCGGAGCAAGTGGACGCAGCCTCCCGCGTCGGCCGTCAGGGCGACCGGCGCCGTGCTCGACGAGCCCAACGGCACCGAGGTGCCCGCGAGGCGGGCGTCCGCGCGCCGCCATGCGGCCCGCGGAGCGCCCGTCGCCGCGTCGAGCAGCCACGTGCGGTCCTCGTCGCGCGTGTCCACGACGAGGGCCGAGCCCACGACGCGGGGCGGCGCGGCGACGGAGCCGGGGATCGCCGTCCTCCATCGCTCGCGTCCGTCCCGCACGTCCACGGCGACGATCCAGCCGTCCTCGAGCGGACCCGAGGTCGTCCACACGTACGCGGTGCCTGCGAAGGGGGCGGCCCCGCCGACGCGACCGCTGCCGTCCCAGCGCCAGATCTCGGTCGAGCGACCCGTCCGCGGATCGACGCGCCGCAGGCCGAGCCAGCCCGGCACGGTCCACGAACCGTCGGTCGCGACGAACGCCTCCTGGGCCTCGAGCCGCCAGCGGTCGCGCGTCGACCGGCGCCCGAGGATGGCCTCGAGGCGGAGCGGAGCGCCGTTGCGCCGGACGTCGAGGACCATGCGCTCGCCCGCGCGACCGGTGGCCCATCGCCGCGTCACGGCCTCCCGGTCCGCGGCGGGCACGTCGTCGACCGCGAGGATCCAGTCGCCCGCGTGCAGGCCCGCCGCGTCCGCGCCCCCCTGCGAGGTCACGGCGCCCACGAGGACGCCCGGGCCCGGCACGCAGGCCTCGCGGTCGAGGACGGTCACGCCGAGGAAGCCCGCGTCGTCGGCGGGGCAGGCGACGGCCTCGCCCGTGCGAAGGTCGAAGGCGATCGCGTCGCCGCCGCGCAGGGCGAGCGCCGTGTCGAGGTCCGGGCCGGCGCCGGGACCCGTGGGCACGAGCAGTCGCGTCGCGTGGCGCACGGCCTCCGAAGGCGGGCCGCCGGGCCACGGCTCGATCCGGCGCTCCGGGGCGGACGTCGACGGGACGAACGCCAGGCGTCGCACGAGATCGGCCGCGAGCGCCGCGCCACACGCTCCCTCGGGCGAGCGGCAGAGCGCGGGGGCGACCGCCGTCGCCTCGTGGAGCGCCTTGCGAGCCGCCTCCGGTTCCTCCGCGGTGCGCAGCGCATGCGCCTCGAGCGAGCGCAGCGCCGCCGCCGCCGCGAGCGACGGCGCCGCCCGCGGCGACACGGCGACGCGGGCGTCCGACGCGGCGGCCGCGAGCGACGAGGACCCCTCGTCCACGTGCCGTCCGAGGAGGAGCACGCGACCGGCCCACGCGGCGTCGGTGTCCGCGTGACGCCGGGCCGTCGCGGCGAGCGCGGCCGTGCCCCGCTTCGCCGCCTCGACCACCTGCGCCGCCGCGTGCGCCTCCCGCGCGGCCACCGCACCCGCCCGGGGTCGGACGTGCGTCTCCGTGATCGGGGAGTCGTCGGGATCGTGGGCCCGCAGCCACGCGGCCGCGTGGAGGTCGAGGCGCGTGCGCACGTCGGCGCCGACGTCGGGCCGGACCGGCGTCGCGTCGCCCGACTCGACCCACCCTTGCAGGAGGCCGCGGAGCGCCCCGTACTCGCCCAGCGCGCGCAGGGACCCGGCGACCTCGAGCGCGACCTCGCCACGCTCGTCCGGCGCGAGCGCCTCCGCGGCACGCGCCAGCGCGACCAGGTCCTCGGCGCGCCCGGCGGCCCGGGCCGCGAGGACGGCCCTGCGCAGAGGGTCGGCGAGCAGGTCTCCACCCCGCGTCCCCCCCGCGTCCCGCACGAGGGCGGCCGCCCGCTCGACGCTCGCCCTGTCGCCGTCGAGTCGCGCGGCAAGGCAGGCGCGCGCCGCCGCGGACGCGGGGTCCTCCGCGTCGCTCGCGACGGCGGCGACGTAGCGCCGACCCGCGGCGCGGTCGGCGACCGCCGCGCACTCGCGTGCCCCGACGACGAGCCAGACGTCGCCGCAGCGCACGACGTCGCCCTCGGGGAGCGCCGTTGCGTTCGACGGGCGCGCGAGGCGCTCCTGCGACGGTCCGCCGCCGGGCCCCTCGCGAGCGCGCAGTCCGGCCGCGTCCGCGGTGACCCATCGACCGGGCTCGGCCCACGGCCGCACGACGGGCCGCGCGGGGCCCGATCCCGGCCAGAGGCCCCGCGTCTCCCCGCCCACCGCGTCGCGCACCTCGACGCCGCCGCGCTCGCCCGCCGACCGGACCTCGACGTGCCCGTCCCTGCGCGGGACGACGTCCACGATCCACGACGCGTCGGGCGCCTCGGCGACCCCGTTGGGCGGGTCGAGGCGTCCGGGCGCCGCGGCCCACCGGAGACGGCCGGTGCCGCGCTCGATCGCGAGGGCCGCGCAGGCGTCGGGCGCTCCCACGAACCACGATCCGTACGCCGCGAGGGGCGACTGGCGCGGAGCGAACGCACGACCGGCGATCGGCTCGACCGGGTCGTCGGTCCAGACGTGGCGATAGGCCGGGACCGCGCGAAGCCAGCGCCGCCGGCCGTCGCGGGCGCCGACGCCTGCGACGTATCCCGCGCCCGTCGCGACGCAGACCTCGTCTCCGGCGAGCGCGGGTCGCCCCGCACGCGGCACGCTGTGCGCCACGAGGTCGAACAGCGAGCGGTCCGCGTCGAGGCGACGCTCGATCGTGCTGTCGCCGGCCGCGAGCGGCGTCACGAAGCGCGGGCGGCCCGTGGCCACGTCGAGGGCCGCGAGCCAGCTCACGACCCGGTCGCGTCGCGCCGAGAGCACGACGTACGCGGTGTCGCCCGCCACGAGGACGGGGGACGCGACCGCGACGTCGAGCGCGCGAAGGACGGGGTGCGCCTCCTCGGGCGAGCCCGTGACCCAGCGCGGCGTGCCGGTCACCGCGTCGAGCGCCACGAGGCGCGTGCGCATCTCGCGCCCCATCGAGAGGGGCCGCACGGCGGCGCCGCGGTGGACGAACATGCTCGTCGCGGGCACGGGCGGGTCGCCCAGCACCGCCAGGACGAGGTCTCCCGCGACGGCGACGTCGCGCACGGGGCCCTCCCAGGCGCGGTAGCGGGCCGCGTGCGCGTGCTCGCGAGGAAGACGTCCCTCGTCGGGCCAGGTCCAGCGAAGGAGGCCCGTCGCCCGGTCGAGACGGCGGACGACGCGCGCCTCGGCGAGGTAGACCGACGGGCCGTCGCACGCCGCCGCGGCGAGGATGCCCTCCGCGGACGGGTCGGCGTCGGGTGGACGCAGGAGGCCCGTGTCCACCAGCGACCGCGTCCAGAGAACGACCGGGTCTTCCGGCAGCTCGACCGCGGCGGCCTTGTCGCGGGCGCGGGCCGTCACGCGGCCGCGCACGTCGCGCAGCGACGTGGCGATGATCTCGGCGAGGGTCGCGGGAGAGCCCTCGCGCACGATCGGCGTGTCGCCGAGGAGGACGGCGCGCCGCGCGAGGCTCACGAGGCCACGTTCGTCGTCGGCGAGCGCGAGCGCGCCGGCGAGGCGCGCCGCGACGGCGCCGCGACGCGTTTCGAGCTCCTCCGGATGGAGTCGCAGCCACAGGTCGAGCCGCAGGGCCGCGTCGGAGGCGCGCCCCGCCTCGAGGTCACGGTCGGCCAGCAGGACGAGCGCTCGACCGCCGGCCGACGTCACGGGTGCGTCGCGGGCGGCGCGCTCGAGGGCCGCGACGTCGCCGGCGCGCAGCGCGGTCTCGGCGGCGCCCCCCCACCGCCGCTCCACGGCGGCCCGCCCCTCGGGGGGAAGTGCGGCGAGCCGGCTGAACGCGATCTCGCGCGCCGGCCACCACAATCCCTCCGTCGGAGCCGGAGCGCCCGGCGCCCCGGCCTCCTTCGGCGCCTCGAGCCACGCGGGCAGGTCCGCTTCGGCGAGGTCCATCCAGCGCTGCGCGGCGCCCTCGGGGTCGGGCGCGTCACCGGTGAGGAGGGCCAGGGCCTCGCGGTCGATCCGCGTGGCGTCGCCCGCCGGGTCGGTCGCGAGCACGGCCAGGCGGCGGCCGTTCCCCTGGTAGGAGGGCGCGTCGGCCGCCCGCGCGCCGCCCCCGAAGAGGACGACGAGGAGGACGCTCGCGCGGCAGGCGACGGCTCGGCGCAGCACCGGGTGCGAGGCTACCACGTGCGCACTCGTGCTCCGGACGGCGCGACCGGATTCCAGCCCTCCGCGAGCACGCCGCGTGCGGCGGCCCGGATCTCCTCGGGCGCGAGGCGGTCGAGCTGCGGCAGCACCTTGCGCGTCGGGTCGATCGCCGGGAAGCGGGCCGCGTGACGGTGGACCCAGCGCACGATCGCCGCGGCGGCATCCCGGTAGCCGCGATCGTGGACCTCGGGCGCGCGATCGAAGAGCGGCAGAGGCCGGATCAGGTCGATCAGCGCGAGGTCGGAGTCGGGCGCGTCCGACACCGCGGCGAGCTGCGCCCGGCCTTCGAGACGGGCCTCGACGGCCTCGATGTCGAACCCGCTGCCGGCGACGAGGGCCAGCGTGGCGGGCAGTCCCTTCACGATCGGCAGGTGCCGGCGCAGGTCGAGGACGTGCCCCGATTCGTGCGCGCGCAGCACGTCGAAGGCGCCCCAGGGGTCCTTCCTGCGCTGGGCGTAGCGGAGCCCGAGCCGGGTCACGACGCCCGCGGTGTCGTCGAGGGCGAACGGGCCCTCGGGACCGTCGGGCCACGGGGCCTCGCGCCCCGCGTGCTCGACGCGTGCGCGCAGGTCGGCGTCGAGCGAACCGAGCTGCACCCGGAGCGCGTGGTTCTCGCGACGTGACGCGTCCGCGTCGAGCCACAGGCCGTCCGGGAGCGCGGCGCCCGAGAGCGCTCCGCCCTGCTGGTCGAGCCGGGAGCGGATCGAACGGTCGAACCCGATGGCGACGTCGTGGCGAAGCGATCTGCCCTGCGTGCGGACCTCCGCTCCCGCGCGCAGGGAGGCGAGGGACAGCAGGATCGCCTCCGGGGCCTCGCCCGCGCGCTGGCCCATCATCAGGTAGGAACCGTGACGCCGGAACCACGCCACGGTCGGCGACGTCGTCGACGCCCCGTGGTCCAGCCATTCGCCGAGCAGCGGTACGGACCGCAGCCCGGCCGTACCGACCTCGAAGGCGGGGAGGTCGGCGGGCTCGAGGTGCTTGCCCGCCAGCTCGCGCATGCGGCGGCGCAGGTCGCCAAGCGGCGGCGGGTCGTTCCCAGACGCCTTGGCCCGATACCCCGCCTCGACCTGCTCGTGCAGCGCCTCCACGAACGCCGTGATCGCCGCGGCCCGTCGGTGCACCGCGACCGCGAGCGGGCCGCGCGCGCCCGCCAGCGCGACCTCGGCGTCGGGCGAAGCCCCCACGCCGACGAGCGCCTCGCCGAGCGCCGCGAGCGCCGCGTCGCCGGCGGCGTCCGTCGGGCCGTCCGCGACGCCGTTCGCCGCGCGCGTGAGCGCCTCCCACGCCGGCCGCCTCAGGTTGGACGGGTCGGCGAACGCCTCGGGCGGGACGGCGCCCCGCAGCAGGCGAAGGGCATCCGACCGTCGCCCGTCCCGCCACAGGAGGCGGCGCAGGTGGCGGTCCACGGGCACGGGGTCCGCGCCGGCTGCAAGGGCGCGCTCGTACCGTGCTCGCGCCGTCGGGTAGTCCCCTGCCCGCTCGGCGAGCACGCCCTGGAGCGCCAGCAGCTCGGGGCCGGCGTCCGGGCGCGCGATCTCCCGCGCGAGCTCCGCGCGCAGCCGCGCCTCGACCTCGGGAGACGGGCCCTCCCGGAGCACGTCCGCGAGCCGACGCGCCGCCCTTCCGCTCCGCGGGGCGAGGGAGAGCGCGCGGGCCGCCAGGGCCGCGGCCTCGCTCTTGCGGCCCATTCTTCCGAGCGCGACGCCTTCGAGCGCCGGAGGCCGCGGATCGGAGGGGTCCTCTCGCGCCGCGGCGCGCGCGTGGGCCGCGGCCTCCTCCGCGCGGTCGTCCTCGAGCGCCGTGCCGGAGAGCAGCAGCCGCGCCTCGCGACGCACGAAGGCCGACCCGCGCGTGCACGCACGCATCGCCGGGGCGCTCACCGCTTCGGGGCGGTCGCCTTCGTCGGCCAGCGCGTTCGCGAGCTCGAGGTCGGCCCACGGCGCCGCCGCGCCGACGGCCCGATGGCCCGCGTGCTGCGCTCGCGCGCCCTCGCGGTGTCGCACCGCCCGAGGTACAGGCCGATGAGCAGCCACGATCGCTCCGGCGCATCGACTGCGATGCCGCCCGCCGCCTCGAGTCGCGCGACCGCCCGGTCCGCGCGCAGGTCGCGCAAGTCCTGCTCGGCGGCGGCGACATCGGGCGCGAGTCCCGCGTGGCCGCCCGGGGCCGCCGCGCCCTGCGGGCCGCGCGAAACACCGGGCCCGGACGCCCTGCACCCGACGCCCACGAGCAGGGCGACGAGGAGGAGAGCGGGCCGGTAGCGCACGGGAGCGCCAGCGTATCTCCCGGATCCGGGCGTTCCACGCCGCATCCGTAATCCATGGACTCAGGCGGTGTTAGGAGCGTGCCGGCGCGCGACCCACAGGTTGTACGTATTTCGTTTGACAGTCTCCCGTTCGCATCCTAGGTTGTTCGTGTCTTGTACGCAATCGAGGTCCGGCGAGGGTCGTGGCTCTTTCGGGGCCCTTCCCGTGCCGCGGCTCCGCCGGACCCGAACTGGAGGTTCCCCATGGCCCGTCTCGTCCGCGCGGAGCTCGTCAAGGACGCCTCGATGCTCCTGAGCGTCCTCCTGATGCTCACGCTCGCCGTGATGGCGTGATGGGGAGGCGCAGGAAGGGGCTTGGGTTCGAGGCCCGTACAGGCCGATGCGAACGCATGGCTACGGTCCGGACCGAACAGATCCGATCAGTCAGGACGGGAGGGTGCAGCCAATGAACTACACGCCGAAGCAGCTGCAGATCATGCAGTACATCCGGGACTACCGCCGCGAGCACGGCACGTCCCCCACGCTGGAGGAAATCGGGCAGTCGCTCGGGATCCACCGCGTGACCGTGCACCAGCACGTGGGTGCGCTCGTGAAGAAGGGCGCGGTCCAGAAGCTCGCCCAGCGGTCCCGCTCGATCGAGATCATGGACCGCGACTTCCTGCCCAAGCCGGCCCTGCGGCTCCTGGGTCGGATCGCGGCCGGCCGGCCCATCGAGGCCGTGGAGGACGCCGAGCACTTCACGCTCGAGGACCTCCTGCCCGTGGATCCGGCGACCTGCTACCTGCTCCGCGTGTCGGGCGAGTCGATGATCGAGGACCACATCGCCGACGGCGACCTGGTCGTGATCGAGCCCCGCAACGCGGCCCGGGACGGCGAGATCGTCGTCGCGGTCGTGGACGGCGAGGCGACCCTCAAGCGCCTCTACCGCGAGGGCAGCGACGCGTGGCGCCTGCAGCCGGCCAACGCCTCCATGGGCCCGATCTTCGTCCGCAGCGGGCAGAAGTTCGAGATCCGCGGGGTGGTGCGGGGGGTCGTCCGGCACTACTAGCTGCGCGGCTGGTTCCTCGGCCGCGTTGAACGCGAGCGGGATCCGTACGCGCCTCTGGGCTTACGGCACGCGGGAGCCCGACGAACGGTCCTTGGGCGCGGCCTCGGCGCCGCGCGTGTTTCCCGCGGCTGGTTCTAGTTGCGCGGCTGGTTCCTCGGCCGCGTTGAACGGGAGCCGGGTCCGGACGCACCCTGGGGC
>DATLLK010000386.1:0-2345 GCA_035537895.1 Planctomycetota bacterium | reverse complement strand
CCGAGCACGGCGCGGGGCGGCTCGAGGACCGGCGGATCGCGACGGGCGCGCGCGAGCAGGCGCGCGAGCAGGGCGACGGCGAAGGGCTCGTCCTCCACGTGCTCCAGCATCGCGAGTCGGACGAGCGTCAGCGTGCCGCGGCCGACGTAGGTCTCGCGGATCCGACCGGAGAGGAGTTCCGCGTGGTTGCCGGCGGGTGGACGCAGCGAACCCCGCGCGACCCGGCCGTCCTCGCCCCACGACGAAAGCGGCTCGCGCCCCCAGCCGTCCGCGAGGGACGTGTCGAGCAGCTCGAGCGCTCCCGTCTCCGCGGGGTCGACCCACGGCGCGTCGTCCGGACCGAACGCGACGACCCGCGCGCCGGCGCGCACCCGCGCCAGGATCGGCGCGACGAGACGACGCGCGTCCCACGCGCCAGAGGCCACGACGAGCAGGTTCCCGCCGTACGTCGCGAGCGCGTCGGCGGTCGGCAGTTCGTCGAGCCGCAGCCCGGATCGCGCGAGGCGCGGAGGGACCGATCCGGCAGGTCCGACCCAGCCGACCCCGTCGGCGCCCGCGGCGGCGGCGATCTCGTCGGTCGGGTCGGGAGCGATCTCGATCGCGACGCGCGCGGCGGCGCGTCCCCCGACGCGCACGAGCAGGTCGGCCGGCATCCGGCGCGTCACGGCGGGCATCCGCAGCGCGAGCGTCCGAGGGCGACCGGCGGCAGCGCTCTCGAGCCCGCCCCGCGCGACCTCGGCGCCGTGCACGACGACGTGCCAGGTGGTCTGTGCGAAGGCCACAGCGGTGCCCGTGATCCGACGCCGTGCCGGTTCGCCGGCGAAGAACCGCGGCGAGCCCTCGACCGTCAGCGTCGGCTCGGCGCGGACCGCCCGGGCGCTCGCCATCGCGGCGAGGCCCAGGGACAGGACGGCGCTAGTACGCCGAAGCGAGGACGGACACGCGGCTGCCACGGGTCGTCACCTCTCCGAGATCGACCCGCTGGCCGGGAGCCGCCGGGCTCCCCGCCGAGGCGATCTCCGCCCCGTCCTCGAAGCGCACCTTCGCCCGCACGCGAAGGCTGCCGTCGGCGCCGCGGGTCGCCGCGACGAGGACGTCGGGGAGGCCCTGCACACGGACCAGCGCCTCCTCTCCGTCGGGAAGCACGACGCGGGGGCGCGCGATCACGCCACCCGACGCGTCGCGCAGTTCGAGGAACACCACCCGAAGGTCCCCCCCGTGGGTCGAGGGCCGAAGCCCGAGGACGAGATCCCCGTTGACCGTGGCGACGTACCCGAGCCCCTCGTCGAGTCCCGCCCCGATCGCCCGGAACACCTCGCGCTCGTGCTCCGCGAGCGCCACGGATCCCGCGTCGTCCTGGACGCGGGACCCGGCCGGCATGTAGCGCCCGAGAGCGAACCCCGCGACCACGAGTGCCGCGACCGCGAGCGCGACGGCGAAGCGCCGCCGTACGGTGGCGCCTCCCGAGACGCCGCCCGCCGTGGTCGGCGCCTGCGCGAGCACCGCCTGCACCGTCCGCTCGCGTCCTTTCGGAGAGGGTGACGCCTCGACGGGCGAAGGGAACGTCGTGAGCCAGCGCTCGACGCGTGCGACGTCCTCCACGGCGTGCCGGCACTCCGGGCACGCCGCGAGGTGCGCCTCGCCTTCGCGGTCGAGGGGGGCGCCGGCCCCGCGATCGGCACGGAAGCGATCACAGTCCATCGGGGAGCCACTCCTTCAGACGACGCTTCGCCTCGAACACGCGCCACGCCACCGTCCCCTCCGGGCAGTCGAGCTCGCCCGCGGCCTCCCGCTGCGAGAGGCCGCCGAACGCCGTCAGCAGGAGCGCCGCGCGCAGGTCGCCCGGGAGGCGGTCCACGCCCTGGCGGACGAGTCGGCGCCGTTCCCCCGCGGTGACGGCCTCGATGGGGTCGGGGATTCGCCCGGCGGGCTCGTGGCCATCGAGCATGGCGGGCGCGGAGCGTCGCCGTGCGTTCAGGGCGAGGTTGATGCCGATGCGCACGATCCACGTCGAGACCGACGCCTCGCCGCGGTAGCCGCCGAGGTTCTGCATCGCGCGCAGGAACGCCTCCTGGGTCCACGTGTCGGCCTCGTCGGCGTCCCGCGAGAGCCGCGAGAGGGACCTCCAGACGACGTCGTAGTGCCGACGCACGAGGACCTCCAGGGCACGTCGGTCGCCCCGCCGCGCGTCGTGGACGAGATGTTCGTCGTCGGGGTGGCCGCCCATGCCACTCATTGGACACGCGGCGGGGCGACCGACGTGCCCTGGAGGTCCTCGTGCGTCGGCACTACGACGTCGTCTGGAGGTCCCTCTCGCGGCTCTCGCGGGACGCCGACGAGGCCGA
>DATLLK010000385.1:0-4130 GCA_035537895.1 Planctomycetota bacterium | reverse complement strand
TGGCACGTCGGTCTCGCACGCTTGACTGCGGCAGCAATTCTCCTGCCGCCCCGCTTCTCGGGTCAAGGGCTCTTCACGTGTCCCGGCCGATTTGCCCGGGCCCAACGCCCTGACGTCCCCGGAGATCAGAAACCGCTGTTTCTCGTCGCGCTTTCGCGGCCAACCGGGCTGGCGCCGCCCCTACTTCTCCTCGCGGCCGACGACGACTTCCAACAGCCGATCGGGGAAGACATGGCGCCGCGCCGCGGCGACGACCTCCTCGACGGTCAGCGACTCGAGCGCGTGCAGATAGCGGTGCGGGTAGTCGAAGCCGAGCCCGTAGCGCTCGCACAGGTGGAGGACGCCGAGCAGTCCCGCCCCCGTCTCGCACGAGGAGACCATCTCCCCGCGCAGCGCCGCCTTGGCGCCCGTCAGCTCCTGGGCGGTGGGCGGACGGTCGCCCAGCACGGCTGCGAGCTCCTCGCGCATCAGCGCCGTCGCCTTCGCCGCGTCCTTGGGGTTCGTGGCGGCGTACATCACGAAGTAGCCGGGCAGCGTCGTCGCCGACGTCGAGATGGTCCCGTACACGGAGTACGCGAGGCCGCGCGTGTCCCGGACGGACTTCGCGAGGCGTGAGGTGAAGCCCGAGCCCAGGCCGAACACGTTGTCGAACGCCTCGAGCGCGACGAAGTCGGGGTCGGTCCGGGTCACGCCGAGGTGGCCGAGGATCAGGTTGGTCTGCGTGCGATCGAGCGCCGTCGCGATGCGCGTGGCACGCAGCTCGGGCGTGGCCCCGGAGTCCACGTTCGGGCGCTCGCCGCCCTTCCAGCCGCCGAACGCTTCCTCGACCCGCGCGACGACGTAGGCGGGGTCGAGGTCGGACACGATCGCGAGCGTCGCGTTCCGCGGCACCCAGAAGCGCGCGTGGTGTGCCTGCACCGCGTCGCGGGTGGCGGCGCGGATCGACTCGGGCGTGCCGCGCGGGTTGCGGCCGAGCGGGTGGTCCGGGCCGTACACGGCGCGGCGGAAGTTCTCGCTGACCAGCGCGCGCGGGGTCTCGAGGTCCTCCGCCAGCGCCGCGAGCTGGCGCGCCTTCGCGCGGCCGAGATCCTCGGCCTTGAAGGCCGGCTGCGTGACGACCTCGGCGAGGAGGCCGAGCCCCGTCGCGGCGTCCTTCGACAGCGTCTTCAAGTGGGCTCCGCCGGGCCCCGCCGCGAGCGTGCCGCCGACGGCGCCGATCGCCTGCGCGATCGCCTCGGGACCCCGCAGGCGCGTGCCCTCCTCGAGCAGGCTGCCCGCGAGCGCGTCGAGGCCGGGCGCGGCCTCGCCGAGCCGGCCGTCCTGCACCGAGAGCCGCGCCTGGAAGATGGCGGCCTGGGTGCGGCGCAGCACGATGACGGTCAGGCCGTTGGGCAGCACGACCCGCACGGGCTTCAGCGTCAGCGCGCGGTCGAGGGGGCCGTCGGCCACGGCCGCGGCGCCCGCGGGCGCCGCCGTGCCTTCGCGGTACCGGGCGCGACGCGCTCCCTTGTCGCCGGCGCGAAGCGCCGCGCGCCGGACGTCCTGCCCGTCGTCGTCCTCGTCGTCGTCCTCGTCGGCGCCCCGGCCGCCGCCGGTCCCGCCGGACTTGGGCAGGGAGCGCGCGACGGTCGCCTTCGCGAGGTCGAAGACGCCGCGGGCCTCCTCGCGCACGTTCTCGGCGGTCGTGGCCTCGACCGACTTCGGATACCGCAGGACGTAGCGCCAGTCGCCGACGGCGGCCATCGAGCCGATGCGGCTCGCGAGCCCCATGCTGCTCTCCTGCTGGTAGACCTGGCTCGCGAGGATCTTCGCCCGCGCGAGGCGCACCTCGTCCTCGGTGGGACCCTTCTCCGCGAGCTCCACGAGCACCTTGCGGACGCCGGCCTCGACCTCGTCGAGGGTGTGGCCCTCGGCGGGCTGGGCCTGGATCGTGAAGAGGCCGTCGTCGCGGCGCGAGTCGTTCCACGCGGCGACCTGCGTGGCGATCCCCGTCTGGACGAGCGCGCGGTCGAGGCGGGTCGACTTGTCGCCCGCGAGGATCTCGGCGAGCACGTCGAGCACGGGCTCGCGCGGGTCGAGGGTCTTTCGCGCGCGGAACGCGAGCACGAGCCTCGGCACCGGCGTGTCCTGCACGAGGGTCAGGCGCGTCTCGCCGAGCGCCGGCGGCTCCTTCTGCTCGAAGCGCACCACGTCGCCGCGGGGCACCGCGGCGAAGAGCTCGTCGACGCGCCGGATCACGCGCGCGGGGTCGACGCCGCCGACCACGACGATCGTCGCGCGGTCGGGCGTGTAGTGCCGGCGGTAGTACGCCATCATCCGCTCGCGGGTCGTCGTCTCGACGTCCTCCTGCCAGCCGATGACGGGGTGGTGGTAGCGGGCCACGGGGAAGGCGGCCGCCTCGAGGGCCTGCCACATCACGGTCGCGGGGTCGTCGAGCCCGCTGTGGAGCTCCTGCAGCACGACGTTCTTCTCGAGGTCGAACTCCGCCTGCTGGACCGTGCTGTTGCGCATCCGGTCGGCCTCGATCTCGAGGGCGACCTCCCACCGGTCGGCGGGGAACGAGAAGTGGTACTCCGTCGCGTCCTCGCGCGTGCTCGCGTTGTTGGCGCCGCCGTTCGCCTGCGTGATCGCGTCGATCTCGCCCACGGCGTAGCGCTCGGTCCCCTTGAACAGCATGTGCTCGAGGTAGTGCGAGAGGCCCGTCTCCCCCACGCCCTCGTCGCGCGAGCCGACGGCGTACCAGATCATGGTCGTGACCATGGGGTTGTCGGGCTGGCGCCGGACGAGGAGCCGGAGCCCGTTCGGCCAGGTCGTCTCCGAGATCCCGCTGCCGTCGTCCATCACGGTCTTCGCCTCCGACGGGGCGTCCGCGGCGGTGGCCGGGGCGCCGAACGTGAGCAGGGCGAGGGACGCGATCGCGCCCAGGCCATTCGAAGGGTTCTTCACGGGCCGGATCCTCGCGTGCGGTGGCAGGGGGTCAGTCGTAGTACCGGCGCGGCGGGCCGCCCGCATCGGACGAACCGCCCGGCCCCGCGGGCCGCGGACGGTTCGGCCGCCTCGCCCCGCCCGAACGGCGGGGGTCGCCGCCCGGGCCGCCCTGGCTGCCGGGGCCGCCCGGGCCGCCCGGGCCGCGTCCGAAGCCCGCGCCGGGCGCGCGCTTCGTGCCCCGCGGACGGAACGGACGCCGGACCTTCGGCGGCGTCGCCGGGACCTCGGCGTCCCACGACTCCTTGTTCGCGAGGTACATCGCCTCCGCCTCGCGCACGAAGCGCAGCTCGGGGTCGGAGACCTTGCGGAAGCGCCCGACGGGCAGCTCGCCGAGCTCCATCGGGCCGATGCGCGTGCGCGTCAGCCGGCGCACGGGCAGCCCGACGCGCGCGAAGACGCGGCGCACCTCGCGGTTGCGGCCCTCGAAGAGCGTGATCTCGATCAGCGTCTCGTTGCGCTTCGGGTTGCGCGCGACGGCGCGCACGCGGGCCGGCGACGCCTTGCCCTCGGCGAGCCACACGCCCGCCTCGACCTTGGCGAGCTGCTCGCGGTTCACCTCGCCGCGCACGACGACCTGGTAGGTCTTCTCGATGCGGTAGCGCGGGTGGCAGACGACGTTGGCGATCGCGCCGTCGTTGGTGACGAGGATGAGGCCGGTGCTCTCCGCGTCGAGGCGACCGACCGTGTACACGCGGTGGCGCTCGTCGTGGATCACGTCCACCGCGCGCATGCGGCCGCGCTCGTCGGAGTTCGTGCAGATGACGCCGGAGGGCTTGTGGAGCAGGTAGTAGACCTTGTCCTCCTGCTTCACCTTCTCGCCATCGAGCCGCACGACGTCCTTGGCGGGATCGACCTTCGTGCCGAGCCGCGAGACGGTCTCGCCGTTCACGGTGACGCGTCCCTGCTCGATGAAGGTCTCGCACTCGCGCCGCGAGCCGGCGCCGGTCGAGGCGAGGTACTTGTGGAGCCGCTCGGTCGAAGCGGGTGCGGCGGGGCCGCTGTCTTTCGTGGCCATGCGGATCACTCCTGCGGCGGGCCCGGGTGCCTCACGGCGACGGGACCGCCCCGACGTGGCGCCGTCGTCTCGACGGTGCCTGGGGACCCGGGGGAGGACGCCCTCGGGAGGGGCGGGAGTGTAGCCC
>DATLLK010000384.1:0-2261 GCA_035537895.1 Planctomycetota bacterium | reverse complement strand
TCGGGTTGACGAGCGGCGGCCGCGTCGAGGTGCTCGAAGGCCTCGTCGGCGGCGAGCGCGTCTTGAAGACGGCGCCGAAGGCCCCCTAGCCGGTGAAGGTCCTCGGCGTCCTGCTCGGCCTCCTGCTGTCCGCCGGCTCGTCGCGGGTGGGGGCCCGCCCCCCGAGCAGCGCCTGGACCGCGCCGGCGGACAGCAGGAGGCCGAGCAGGACGCCGAGGACCCTCACCGGCTAGGGGGCCTTCGGCGCCGTCTTCAGGACGCGCTCGCCGCCGACGAGGCCTTCGAGCACCTCGACCCGGCCGCCGCTCGTCAGGCCGAGCTTCACCTCGCGCGGTGCGGGCTCGTCGTCGTCGCCCAGCACGTGGACGACCTTCGTCTCGCCGTCGGTCCCGATGGCGGACGCAGGGACCGTCACCACGTCGGACTTCTCGACGGCGGCGATCTTCACCTTGCACGTGAAGCCCGGGAGGAGACGCTCGTCCCGGCCCTCGAGCACGAGGCGCACGTCGTAGTTCCCGTCGTCGGAGACGGCCGCGACGCGGTCGACGCGCGCGGCGTAGGTCTTCGTCGGGTCGGCGACCGGCACGACCTGGGCCGTCTGGCCGGGCCGCACGAGGAGCACCTGCGCCTCGGGCACGGAGAGGCGGACCGACACGGCGCCCGGCTCGACGATCGTGAAGACCGTCATCCCGCTGCGCACCTTGCCCTTGCGCTCGAAGAGGCGCGCCGTCTCGTCGAGTCCGGCCCACTTGCCCTTGGCGAAGGAGCCGGGAACGGCCAGGCCCGCCCGCGGCGCCTTCATGACGAGGGCGCCGAGGTCCTTCTCGAGCTTCGCGTAGGCCTTCGCCTGGCGCTCGAGCCCGGCCTCGGCCTTGGCGAGCTCCAAGCGCCCGATCTCGAGGGAGGGCCCCACGGTCGCCTTCGCGCGCTCGAGGTCGAGGGCCTCCTTGGCCGCGTTCATCTTCAGGCCGCGCTCTTCCTGCGGCAGCTCCCACCCGAGGAAGTGCCGGTGGTTCTCCTGCTGGAAGCCGAAGTTGACCTTCGCGCGGTCGAGGGCGCGCTGCGTCCGCCGCAGCACGATGTCCTCGGTCTCCTCGAGGCCGTCGCCGGACCCGTACATCTTCTTCAGCTGGGCGAGCTCCTCCTCCTGCTCCTGGAGGTTGTCCTTCGCCGCCTGCTGGCCGAGCTCGGCGCGCTTCAACCGCACGTCCTTCGCCGTCCCGAGGAAGTACTCGAGCGCGTGCGCCGCGCCCTCCTGTTCGACCACCGCGCGCTCGAGGGCCTGCGCGGCGGTCGTCTCCGCCCGCTTCGCCTCTTCCCGCTGGCGCTCGAGGGTCTTCCGCGCGATGTCGAGGTCGCGCGCCGCGTTCTGGACCTGCTCGTCCGCCTTCTCCGAGGACAGCCGAAGGAGGACCTGGTCCTTTTCGACGGGCCCCGGGGCGACCGCCTCGAGGATCTCGTGCTCGCCCGCGAGCGCCTCGGGCTCGAAGATGAGCTCCGCGGCCCCCTCCGGGGCGAAGGCGCCGTTGCCCTCCACCACGATGGAGAAGCGGCCCTTCTCGACCTTCGCGGTCGGCCGCGGCTTCTTCTCGTCGGCCTTCGTGCCCTCCTCCGGCTTCTCCTCGGCGAAGGCGGCGGGGCCCGCGAGCGCGAGGAGGGCGAGCAGGGCGAACCAGGACGCGGACGACGCGAGGCGAGACATGGCGTTCTCCAGCGGACGTACGGGGCCCGCGGTCAGATCCCGCGGACGAGGATGCGGCAGGGGCCGCCGGGGCCCGCCGTCCTGGCGAAGAAGTGCAGGCCGAGCAGGCGGCCACCGCCGCCCGCCGCGACCGTCAAGGGCTCGGTGTCGGGGCTCGACGGCCCGGAGCCCGTCGCGAAGAGGACCGGCCCGTCGAACGACCGGAGCACGCACTCGGAGGCGCTCTTCTCCGGCGTGCTGCCGAGGAAGCGCCAGCCTTGTCCGGGCTCCAGCGTGACCGACCAGCCCTCTGCCATCGGGACTCTCCGGAAAGCGCGGGAGCGTACCCCGCGAGGGTCCCGTGCGCGACCCTGCGTCGGGCCGACGCAACGTGGTCCGGGCGGGCGCGGCGAGTAGGGTGGGCCCGACATGCGATGGGCCTCCGCCGCGACCGCCGGTCCCGATCCCGCCGCCGCGCTCGACCGCGTGCTCGCGCTGGTCGCACGGGATCTCGACGCCGCCCGCGCCGACGTGGCGTTCGTCTTCCTCGGCGGGCGGCACGCCCCGGCGGCTCCCGCCG
>DATLLK010000383.1:0-4869 GCA_035537895.1 Planctomycetota bacterium | reverse complement strand
GCTCACGCCCCGGCTCCCCCCGCAGCCCAAGTAGGCGCGCGTCGGGCAGGCGCGGCGGTACGATCCGGGGCGTGAGCCGCCCCGCCCGCCGCTTCATCGGCTTGGCCCCGCTCGCCGCGGCGCTCGTGTTCACGGGCGTCGGCGAGCGCCCCGCCGCGGGCGAGCCCCCGCCGGCCCTCGGCGTGCCCGCCGCACGGGGTCCCGCCGACGTCTACGAGCGCGGCCGGCTCTCCCTCCGCGACGCCCTCGTGCTCGTCGTGCGCGACCTGAAGACGCGCGCGGAGGCCTGGACGCCGCGACCCTCCGGGCGCGACACGGGCGGCATCGTCCAACTCGTCCTGGACCCGACGACGACGAACGGGCCCTCGATGACGGAGATCCGGGACTCGCTGGACACGCTCGTGAAGGAGGGCCCGCGGGGGCTGCGCATCGGCGTTTGGGGCGCCTCGACGGAGAGCGCGCCGCCGGGGTCGGCCGAAGCCGCCCGCCACCAGATCGACGCGCTCCTCGCGCTGCCGCTCGACGGCCCGAAGAACCTGCTCGCCGCCGTCCGCGAGGCCGCCGAGGCCCTCCCCCACCCCGCCGCCGAGCCGCGGGCGCTCGTCCTCGTGACGCGCGACGGCGGGGACGCGGAGGACGACGTCGAGGCGACGCGCAGGACGCTGCTCGACCGCGGCGTCGTCTTCCACTCCGTCGCCCCCGAGGCGGCTTTCGAGCGCCCCTGGGACTACGACTTCGTCGCGAAAACCGTGACCGACCTCGGGCTGACGCAGCGCTTCAACCCCGCGCCCCGCGTCCTGCGCCCGGGCGAGCTCTACCAGGGCGGCGACGTCGCGTTCGGCCTCGTCCCCTACGACTGGGAGTTCCCGGGCTTCCCGCTCGCGCAGACCCAGTTCTCCTGGGGCGGCCCGGGCGCGTTCCCGGCGCCCTCCGGCTTCGGCTTCTGGTGCCTCGCGACCCTCTCGTGGAGCACCGGCGGCAAGTGCTTCGTGCACAACTTCCGCGCGCCGGGGGCGCGGAGCACGAAAGAGGACCGCCACCTCTCGCTCTACGACATGGGCTTCCTCAACCTCTTCGCGCCGGACCTGCGCCCGCGCGTCGAGATCCTGAAGGCGCTCGCGGGGATGCGGCGCGCACGCACGCTCGTCCGGATCTGGGACCACCTCTCGGCCGAGGAGGCGCCCGTGGTCCGCGACCACGGGACGCTCGAGATCGACCGCGGCGGACTGGCGCCCCGCCCCGCGATCCCGGTCCGCTCGACCGTCCGGATCTCGACCGTCTTCCGCGACCACGAGCAGGTGGAGCGCGCCCTCGAGATCGCGCTCGACCGCCGGGCGCGCGTCGAGGAGGCGACCTCGTGGTGGGTCGACGACGCGCGCCGGGAGACGACCACGGTGTCGGACGGCAGCCTCGACCCGCTGCGCCAGCGCGTCGAGGCCGACTTCGACCTCCTCGGCTTCCAGCTGGTGAAGGTGCGCTTCCACTGGGGCGAGCTGATCGCCGCCCTCGAGTCGATAGAGCCCGAGGACTTCCAGGACGACCGCGTCGAGATCCGCCTCGTCTCGCGCGTCATCGCCAACGGCGCCCAGCCCGTCGGCGCCGTGCGCCTCCCCGACGCGACCCGCATGGGCGCGTTCGTCGCCGTCACGGCCTCGGCACGCCGCATCGTCACGCGCTACCACAGCACGCCGTGGGCGCTCGTCGTGGACAAGGGCGTGGCCTGGACGGTGGACAAGGTCCTTCGTGAGGTCCCGCCGCCTCCGCCGCCGTCCTCGGGGCGCCCGACCGCCGCCAAGCCGCCGCCCCCGCGGCCGGCGCCCGGGCCCGGCCCGCGGCCGAGCAGCGGCGCGGGCGGGGACACGACGGGCGGCAAGTAGGGCGCGCCGCGCGCCGCGCGGCCGACGTGCGCTACGGGGCCTCGATGGGAAGCGCGGGCAGGACGCCGAGATAGCGCTCGGGCGGAGGCCGTACCCGCGGACCCGGGGCCCGCGGCGCCGCGGGCCCCGCGTACACCTCGACGATCAGGTTGTCGCCCGCTCCCGGCACCGCCGTCTTGCGGTCCGACTTCAGCACGAGGACGACGCCTCCGTCCTCCTCCCGCACGTCGTCGAGCGTCACGCCCGCCGGCGGGTCGTCGAGGTCGAAGTGGACGCGCGCGAGGGACCCGCGCGGGAGCCCCTCGAGCCGAACGGTGGCGCGTCCGCCGTGCGGTAGGCGCACGGGGCGTCGCTTCTCCCACCGGGGCAGAGGCAGGTCGCGGCCCGCGCCCGTGACCGTCGCGAGCCAGGCCTGCGCGGGAACCAGGTGCCGCCAGGCGAACGCCTGCATCACGTCGTCGGCGGGCGTGCCCGTGCGCACGACGTCCCTCCCGGCGATCACGGCCTTCCCCTCGAACACCAGCGGCACGGGGTCCGCCCGCGGCGCCGCGGGTCCCGCGAGCGTCATCCGCACGCGGTCGCGTCCCGCGGGCACGACGCCCCCGCTCAGCACGAAGCCGCTCGGGGCGCTTGCGAGCGACACGACGACGTCCCCGTCGAACCCGTCGCGGCGCACCACGTGCGCCGTCACGACCTCCGCGCGTCCGGCGCGCACGTTCACGCTCGCGGGCGTCACGACGAGCGAGAAGTCGGGCTGGGGGGGCCCGATCCGGAGCCGGTACCCGTGGTCGGGGCCGCCGTGCCCCTGCGCGTCCGCGATGCGCACGTGGAACTTGCCCTCGCGGTCGAGCTTCGTGAGGAACCAGGAGTCGGCCGCATGGGTCATGAGCCCGAACGTGGGATCCGGATGGTCGTCGTTCCAGGCGACCACGCGGCCCGTGGGGTCCACGAGACGGACCACGGAGTCGAGCGGCGAGCCCAGTCGCCGCGCCAGGACCTCGACCACGACGACCTGCCCGACGATGCCGTGGAAGACGACGTCGTCGACGTCTCCGGGGCGGTCGATGCGCCCGTTCACGACCCGCGGCAGGGTCGTCGCCTGCGCCGTCTCGGCGGTGTCGTTGGGCTCGACGTCGGCAGCCTCGGGCAGCGGGTCGACCGCGTAGGCCACGGGGTCGACCGCGACGGGGTCGCCGACGGGCAGGCCGGTCCGCAGGCGGCCCCGGCCCTCGCGCGTATCGAAGGGCAGCCACGTGCCCCGCAGGTTCCAGCCCGTCAACTCCGCCGCTCCCGGCTCGCCTTCCCGCGCGCCGAGCGGGAACGCGGCCGTCACGAACGGCCGCTCGGCGACGACGACGCGGTAGACGAAGTCCTCACGGCCGCGGTGGATCGCGTCGCGCACCTCGAGCGCGTACTCGCCGTCCTGCGGGACCTCGAAGAGGACGACCGGGTCGGGACCCCCGCGCCAGTCGTCGCCCCACGCGACCTCGCGCCCCTTCGCGTCGAGGACCGCGACCACGGTCTGCATCCAGCCGGGGACGGAGTCGGCCTGGTAGGGGACCAGCCGCCTCGCCAGCGCCTCGATGACGAGCCGCTGCCCGGCCCGCGCACGGAACCGGAACCGGTCCGTGTCGCGCGGGAGGATCTGCCCGTTGAGGACGATCGGGAGGTCGAGGACGGCGGCGCGCGCGCGCGCCTCGGGGCCGTTGGGCTCGCGCTCGACGACCTCGGGGAGCGTGCCCACGTCGAAGCGCAGCGGGTTGGACAGTCCGACCGGGGTCAGGAGGCGCAGCTCGCGCGGCCCCGGCGCCGCGGCGGCGTCGACCCGGACGTCGAGCCAGGTCGTCTCCGCGATCGCCCGCTTCTCCTGCTGGCGCTCGCGCGGCGTGAAGAAGTAGGTCGCGATCTCCGCCAGCCGCTCGAGCGACTGCGTCTCGAGGTCGCGCAGGAACGGGTGCTCGGGGAGCTTCACGCGCCGCTCGGGCTCGGCCGCGGGGTCGACCGGCGGGGGCGGGCGCGGCGGCAGGCCCATCTTCGCCGCGCGCAGCTCCTCGAGCCGCCGTCGCAGCTCGCGGGCCTCCTCGAAGTCGAGCATGCGGAAGGCGGGGATCCACTCGACCACCGAGGCGTCGACCCCGCCCCCCGACACGATCGCCGACGACGCGCCTTTCAGGTTCTGCCCCCCCACCCAGACGCGCACGACGGTCCCGGCGCGGCCGCCGGCGGGGTAGGCGTAGCCGATCCACGGCTCGTTGCGGTCGGCGGGGTCCGCACCCTTCGCGGCACGCGTGCCGCCCGCGAGGAGGCACGCGCACAGGAGCAGGCGGTACAGGGGGACGCGGGCGCGCGTCATCCCACGAGCTCGCGCAGGCGCGGCCGCCCGGCATCGTCGGGGAGCGACGGCATCACCTTCACGTCGAGGCCCTTCGGGTTGGCGAGGGGGCCGTCGGGGTCGATCCCCATCTGCGAGCAGATCGAGCCCAGCAGCTCGCGCGGGTGGACGGGACGGTCCTTCACGCTCTCGCCCCGCGCGTCGGTGGATCCGAGCACCTGCCCGCCGCGGAAGGCCCCGCCCGCGACGAGGGCGGAGAAGCAGCGGCCGTGGTGCCCGCGTCCGCCGTTCCAGGGCTCCTCCCACTGCACCTTCGGCGTGCGGCCGAACTCCCCGCAGCACCAGACGATCGTCGACTCGAGCAGGCCGCGGTCGAAGAGGTCGCCGATCAGCGCGGACGTGCCGCGGTCGAGCTCGGACAGCTTCCCTCGCATGCTCTCGAAGTGGCGGCGGTGCGTGTCCCAGCCCGTCGTGTGGACGGTGACGTAGGGGACGCCCGCCTCGACGAGGCGGCGGGCCGCGAGGCAGGACTGGCCGAACACGGTGCGCCCGTATCGCTCGCGCACGGCGTCGGCCTCGAGCCCGAGGTGGAAGACCTTTCCGGCGTCGCCGAGGATCAGGTCGTAGGCCTTCTCCTCGGTGCGGTCGAGGCGGGCGAGC
>DATLLK010000382.1:0-7757 GCA_035537895.1 Planctomycetota bacterium | reverse complement strand
GGAGGGACGGTCGGGTCCGACCGTCAGACCGGGGGCTCGAACCGTTCGGGCGGGATCCGGTTGTTGATCTCGATGTCGTCGACGACGGCCGAGAGGAAGCGCCGGGGCGGCGTGGTCTTCGCGGCCGCGGGGTCCGGATGGACGCGCCACGCCTGGATCTTGGACGGGTACCGGAAGGGCCGCGGCAGGGCGCGCGATCCGTCCCAGTCGCGCAGGATCCAGTCCTCGCTCCAGGTGCCCGCGGCGGCGTCACCCTCCACCCGGACCACCCCGGGCCACGTCGCGCGGGCCTCGCCGGCCGCGTCGCGCTCGAGGGCGAGCCAGAACAGGATGCGACGGCCGTCGGGCGAGCGCCTCGCGACCTTGATCCACTCGCCCTCGTAGACGCCGGAGCCCTTCGACTCGCCGAGGTGCTCGAAGAACACCCCGGGGCCCTTCAGGCCCTCGAGCGTCACGAACGCCGTCAGGTCCCGCACGCGCAGGAGGTCGGCCCGCATCTGCGCGAGCGTCTCCTCGGCGCCCGGCGCGCCGTGCACGCGCTGGACGCTCCCCGCCGCGGTCAGGATCCATGCGCGATCGCCGTTCAGGATCTTCGTCGTCGTGCGGGCGAGCGCCGTCATCTCGGTGCGCATGCGGTCGGGGGCGGTGAACCAGACCGCCTGCGGGCCCTCGTGGTGGTTGTCCTCGAGGTCCCACTTCGCGTCGAGCCGGACGTAGAGGTCGCTCGCGCGGCCGATCGCGGCCCCGCGCCCGACCCACGCGACGGCCTGGTCGAAGTAGCGCGCGCCGCGCTCGAGGCGGGCGGCGACCTCGGCGTCGGGGGCCGCGGGCGCGTCGGCCGCGTCCGCGGCCCGGAGGCTCAACGCGATGGCGGCCACCGCGGCGAGCCCGAGGATGTGGAGTCTGGTCGTTCGCATCGATTCCCGGCTGGGGGTTTCGCGCGGCGGGCCTTCGCCGCCCCGCATACGATCGGGAGCCCGTGTCGCCCGCCGGTCGGTCCCGGCGCGACCGGGGAAGATAACTCCCCGCGGGGAGGTGCACCCGTCCGCCGGTACCGTCGCGGGTCTCCGTCTCCGTTCCGTCACCTCCTGCGGGCATTCGTCGCGGTCCGTCGCGCTTTCGCGCGGCGTCGCGTAGCCCGCCGCGCCCGAAGGGGGTAGGATCCGCCCGCCGCCATGTCTTCGATGGCCCTCGACCGAATCCGGCGTTGCCTCGCGATGGTCCCCCTCATCCGGGCGAGGCCCGGGATCCGTCTCGGCGAGCTGGCGCTGATGTTCGGCGTGACCGAGGCCGAGATCCGCGCCGACATCACGGACGTGCTCGCCCTGTGCGGCGTTCCGCCCTACCTGCCGCACAACTACTTCGTGTTCCAGATCGCCGGCGACCGGGTCCGCATCCGGTTCGCGGAGCACCTGCGCCGGCCCGTCCACCTCACCCTGCAGGAGGCGCTCGCGATCGACCTGGCCCTGCGGGGAGTGGGCAGCGGCCGGGCCCCGCCGTTCGGGGACGCCGCGGCCCGGCTGCGCGAGAAGCTCCGCCTGCTGCTCAAGGGCGGGGACCGCGACGCGCTCGAGACGCTCGACCGGTCCGTGACCGGCAAGGCGCCGCCCGAGCCCGTGATGCGCACGATCGCCCTGCTGCGCGAGGCGATGAGCCGCAACGTCGCGGCCCGGATCGTCTACTACACGGCCGGCCGCGACGTCGTGTCCGAGCGCGAGATCGAGCCCTTCGGCCTCGTCGACACCCACGGCACGTGGTACGTGGTCGCGCGCGACAGCCAGCGCGGGCGCGAGCTGCCCTTCCGGGTCGACCGCATCCGCTCCGTGGAGCTGACGACGCGCGGCTACGAGGTCCCCGACGACTTCACCGCCGAGCGCTACCGTCGCGACGAGATGTACGTGGAGGGCGGCGACGAGGTCGCGGTCCGCGTGCGCTTCACCGAGCGCGCGGCCGCCCGCGCGACGGAGGGCGCCCCGCGACGCGACGTCGAGGCCCGGCCCGACGGGTCCGTGGTCCGCACGTTTCGGACCGGCGAGCGGGCGCGGTGGCTCTACGCCCTCGTCGCGCGCCACGGCGGCGACGCGGAGGTCCTCTCCCCGCCGGCCCACCGCGCCGGGATGGCGGCCTACCTCGACTCGATGCTCGACGCCGCCGGCGAGGCCCGTGCGACGGCCGCCGCCCGGGCGAAGCCCGGGCCCCCGCGCACGAAGCGACGTCCCACCGCGTGACGCGCCGCGGTCCCGCCGGACCCGCCATCGCTCCGCGGGATCCCGAGGCGTGCCTGCCTACGCCTTGCGCGCGCGCAGCGCGACGATGCGGGAGTGGAAGATCGCGGGATCGAGCAGCAGGTCCGCGCGGGCGTTGTGGCGACGCAGCCGAGGGGCGGCGAGCCGCCGCGCGAGCCGCTCGCGCAGGGAGGGCGACCCGTCGGGACCACGGTCCCCGTCCCACGCCTCGACCACGAGTCCCGCCTCGCCGAGCAGGTGCTCGAGGCGCACGGCGTCGATCGGGTGACGGTGCTCGTGCTCGTAGGGCAGGGGCGCGCCGCGGGGGCGCGGCCGGAAGAACCGGGCGTAGCCGTGCCGGGCCATCGAGGTCCGCGAGGGCCGGCCCAGCACGTTCGGCGTCGTCAGCACCAGCCGACCTCCTGGCGCGAGCACGCGGGCGCACTCACGGAGGAACGCGGCCTGGGCCTCGACGTGCTCGATGCCCTCGACGCAGGTCACGAGCTCCGCGGACCCGGCGTCGAGGGGCAGCGGGCCCTCCATGTCCGCGCGCACGGCGTCGACGCCGGCGCGGCGGGCGGGCTCCGGGTCGAGGTCGAGGCCGCGCACGCGCCATCCCGCCTCCGCGAGGCGGACCGCCAGCAGCCCCGTCCCGCACGGCACGTCCACGGCGCGGGCCGCACCCGTCGGCGCCGGCGCGAGGCGCAGGGCGGCGGCGCGCGGACCTTCCGGCGACGCCCCGGCCCGCGGGAGGAGGGGATCCACGACGGGCGAGGCTACCCGGATGCCCGCCGCACCGGGACTCTGGCCCGGGGCCGGTGGGGGCTGTAGGATCCGGTGCCTACCGGGGCGGGCACGGGCGCCGCCGCGGGGCGGGCGCGTTTCGTGTCGGGCGAGCACGATCGGAGAGTCGACCATGCGACACCCCGGACAGGTGCTTCGTGCACAGAAGGGGCCTCCTGCACCGAAGAGGCTTCGTGCACGGAGGGGGCCCCGTACGAAGGCGTTCCTCCCGTGGGCCGGGCTCGCGGCCGCGCTCGCGCTCTCGAGCGCCCCGGCCGCGGCCGCCCCCGTGGCGCCACGCTGGACCGAGCGCTCCGCCGGCCTGGTCGTCCACGGGATCTCCACCCTGCGGATCCCCGCGAAGGGTCCCGAGGTCTGGTACGCCCGCGCGTACGGCAGCCGCTCGATCCGCATGGGGCTCGTCCGCTCGCTCGACAAGGGCAAGACGTGGGAGCCGCTCCGCCAGGGGCTCGACGACATGGTGTCGGAGCGCGACGGCTTCGAGATCACGCTCGACCCGAAGGACGACCGCGTCTTCTACGTCGTGACGCGCGGGAAGATCTACCGGACCTCGAACGCGGGGCAGTCCTTCGAGAACATCGGCAGCGGCACGCAGACCTTCTCGATGGACCGCAGCCAGAGCAAGCCGTGGGTCGCGGGCGTCGCCGTGGACCCGAGCAACAGCAAGCGGCTCCTCGCGGGGACGCTGACGGTCGGCTACCACGGCGGCGTCTTCGAGTCGAAGGACGGCGGCAAGTCGTGGACGCAGATCGCGGGCACGGGCGACGCGAAGAACCTCCAGGAGTCCGGGCTCGGCCACGACGCGTGGCCCATCACGCTCGACCGCAGCAGCGACAAGTACCTGATCGTCGGCGGGCTCTCCGGCTCGTCGTGGGTCTCCGAGGACCGCGGCGCGCACTTCACGCTGACGCAGCCCGGGGGCGCGGGGATCCACCGCGCCTACCACATGTCGACGATGGTCAACCGCGAGGTCTTCCTCGCCGAGTCGCGGGGGCTGTGGAAGTCGCGCGACGCCGGGGCGTCGTGGGGCAAGACGCCGCTCCTGCCCGGAACGTGCATCTCCGTCGACCTGGACCAGGGGAACCGCAAGCAGGTCTATGCGATCCTCCGCGGCGAGGGGCTCTGGCGGACCTCCAACCTCACGAAGTGGGAGGGGCCCAAGCACGGCGAATTGGACCCGCACGAGGTCTACGTCCACCCGTCGGCGAAGAACACGGTGTTCCTCGCCTCGCTCACGACGGGCCTCTGGATGTCCACGGACAAGGGCGAGACGTTCAAGCCCGTCGCGGGCAACCTGCCCGACGCCGTTCCCTCCATCACGCACGCGGCGGTGCACGCCGCGGACCCGACGCACATGATGGCCGTCTCGGACACGGGGTGCGTGTTCGTGTCCCAGGACCGCGGCGCGACCTGGTCGCGGCCGGGGCTCGTGGGCGGGCCCGTCAACCGCCTCGTCGGAGCGTCGTCGTCGCCGCGCACCTGGCTCGCCGCGGGGGCGGGCGTTCGGCGCACGGAAGACCTCGGCAAGACCTGGGACGCGGTCCACTTCTCGCAGGACCCCGAGGACCGGGTCGTCGACCTGGAGCAGCTGCCCGACGGACGGTGGCTCGCCGTCTGGGAGCGCGCGGCCTGCGTGTGGGTCGGCAAGGACGCGGGCGAGGCGTGGGCCGACGCGGCGTGCGGTCGGCCGAACAAGGAGCCGGGCACGTGGGCGAGCGACGTCGCCGTCGACCCCAAGGACCCCGACCACTGGCTGCTCGCGACGCGCACGACGGCGGAGGCCTGGTCCCGCGACGACAAGGACGGCGGGCCGTACGAGACGAAGGACGGCGGCAAGACGTGGACGCTCCTCGACGCCGGGCTGAAGAACGAGAAGGGCGTGCACCGCGAGGGCTGGAACCGCGGCGCGGTGGCGGCCATCGACGCGTCGGGCGCCATGCTCTACGGCGTGGACGGCGTCGGGCTCTTCCGCTGGCAGCCCGCGCCGGCCGACGGCGGCGCGCCCGCGTGGACCCAGGTCGCGTTGAGCGCCGCGCCGGGACAGCCGATGTTCAACGCCTTCGCGGTGGGCACGCCGGAAGGGACCTCGCCGGCCGAGATGGTGATGCAGGTCGAAGGGCTGACGACCCGCGCGACGCTTCACTCGATGGACGGCGGCGCCACCTGGACGCCGCTGCCCGATCCCGCCGTGCGCCTCCACTCCCTGTCGGCCGACCCGACCGCGCCGGGCCGCTACCTTGCGGGCGACGTCCAGACCGATCGCGGGGTGCTCGTGCTCGAGCGCCCCGGCGCGACGCCTCCGCCCGCGCCCCCGCCCGTCGCGCCGCGCGTTCCGCCGCCGGTCCCGTCGGTCGCGAAGGAGCAGCCGCCGACCGGCCTGCTCGCCTTCAGCGCCGGCGCCGACGGAAACGTGAACGTGTGGTCCCTGCGCGAAGGGAAGGCCCTTCCCGCCGCGGTGAAGCACGGCAAGGCCGCGCTCGCGCTCGCCCTCTCGAAGGACGAGACGCGGCTCTACACCGGCGGCGCCGACAAGATCGTCGGCATCTGGAACGGCGCGACCGCCGAGGGCGTGGGACGCTTCGAGGGCCACGCCAACGCCGTCGGAGCCGTCGCGGTCTCGCCCGACGGCGCTCGCCTCTACACCGGCGACGAGGACTACTTCGTCTACGCGTGGGACGTGGCGGCGGGGAAGGCCGTCGCGAAGTGGGAGGGGCACACGGGCGGGGTCACCGCGCTCGTCGTCTCGCCCGACGGCCGCCGCGTCTACTCCGCGGGCCGGGACCGCACCGTGCGGGTCTGGGACGCCGAGAAGGGCAAGGAGCTGTTCGTGATCCCCGGCCACCCGGGCGAGGTCCTCTGCCTCGCGCTCTCGGCGGACGGGTCGCGCCTCTACACGGGCGCCCGGGACGCCTCCGTCCGCGCGTTCGAGGCGGAGGCGGGGAAGCCCGCGGGCACGTGGACCACGGCGTGCAGCGCGGTGACGGGCCTCGCCCTCTCGCCGGACGGCGCGCTCCTCTACGTCGCCGGCGACGCGAAGGAGGTCGCGGCCCTCTCGACGGCGGACGGCAAGAAGGCGGCCTCCTACGCGGGAGGCGAGAGGGCGCAGGTCTGCGTCGCGGTCTCCGCCGACGGCCACTGGCTCGTCGCGGGCGGCGAGGACGGGCTCGTGCGCCTCTGGCGCACCGGGACGCCCGCCGTCTCGTGGACCTCGCCGAAGCAGCACGAGGGCTGGATCCACGGCGTCGTGTTGACGCCCGACGTGGACGGCGCCGCCCCTCCCGCCCCGGCCGCGGGGAACGGCGGGATGGCCGAGCCGACGCCGCCCGCGATGGACGGCGGCGCGATGTCCGAGCCGGAGCCGCCCGCGATGGACGGCGCCGGCATGGCCGAGCCCGGGCCGTCCGGGATGGACGGCGCCGGCATGGCCGAGCCGCCCGCGATGGCCGCGCCGTAGTCGACGTCCTGGCTGCGCCGCTCTGGTCCCGCGCGTCCGTCAGGCGTAGCCGAACAACGCGAGCACGACGAGCCCGGCGGCCGTCGTGAGGAGCGTCAGGGGCACGCCGACCTTCAGGTAGTCGAGGAACCCCACCTCGACGCCCTCCCGGGCGGCCGCCTCGGCCACGATCAGGTTCGCGACCGACCCGACCAGCGTGAGGTTGCCCGCCAGCGTGCTCGTGAGCGCCAACTGGTACCAGAAGGCGTCGGGAGCGCCCGGGTAGCCCTGGCCGACCACGAGCACGAAGGGCACGTTGGAGAGCACGTTGCTCGCGGCGACGGAGAACGCCGCGAAGGGCCACGGACGCGACGACGGGTCCTCCGTGAGCCACGCGGAGAGCCGGTCCGCCGCGAGGTCCACCCAGCCCGCCTTCGCGACGCCTCCGATCACGACGAAGAGCGACGCGAAGAACAGCAGCAGGGGCCAGTCGAGGCGCGCGAGGTTCTCCTTCGGCTCGCCGAAGCGCAGGAGGGCCGTGAGGCAGGCGCCCGCGAGCGCCACCCACGCGATCGGGAGCCCGGCGACGAAGCCCGCCAGCACGGCCGCGACCGTCCACCCGAACCGGCGCGCCCGGGCCGGGTCGAGCGGCGTCACGGACGGGACGGCGGGGATCGGGCCCTTCGGCAGGGCGCGGCGGAAGGCGACGTGGAAGAACGCCGCGGAGAGGAGGAGGAGCACGAGGCCCGTCGGCGCCATGACCGATGCGTAGCGCGTCCAGGACATGCCCGAGAGGCTCCCGACGATCATGCACTGCGGGGTGCCGGTGAGCGTCATCACGCCCCCGACGTTGCTCCCGGTCGCGAGAGCCAGCAGGTAGGGGAGCGGGGGGAGTGCCGCGCGCGTGCACATCCGGGCCACGAGCGGGGCCGCCATGAGGCACACGGCGTCGTTGACGAGCAGCGCGGAGAGAAGCCCGCTCGCGACGACGACGGCGGACAGCAGTCGCGCGGCGGAGCCGGCCCGCGCGGCGACGCGCGAGGCGAGCGCGTCGAGGAGCCCGCTGCGGTCGAACTCGACCTGCAGGACCATCATGCCGAAGAGCAGCGCGATCGTGTCGCCGTCCACCGCGGCGTACGCCTCCTTCGGCGCGAGCACGCCGAGCAGCACCATCAGCACGGCGCCGAGCAGCGCGCCCGTCGGACGCCCGATCGGCAGGAACCGGAAGCGCCGCGCCGCGATCAGCGCCCAGGCGAGCACGAACACGGCCAGCGCGCGGCGCGGCGCTTCCGGTT
>DATLLK010000381.1:0-3590 GCA_035537895.1 Planctomycetota bacterium | reverse complement strand
GAGGTTGTCGGCCATCGAGTTGACGTTGTCCGTCAGGTCCTTCCACGTCCCGCCCACGCCCTTCACCTGCGCCTGTCCGCCGAGCTTCCCCTCGCTGCCCACCTCGCGCGCGACGCGGGTCACCTCCGAGGCGAACCCGTTCAGCTGGTCCACCATCGTGTTGATGGTGTCCTTCAGCTCGAGGATCTCGCCCTTGACCGCGACGGTGATCTTGCGGGAGAGGTCGCCGCGCGCGACGGCGGTCGTGACCTCGGCGATGTTGCGCACCTGGGAGGTCAGGTTGGCCGCCATCGAGTTGACGTTGTCCTTCAGGTCCTTCCACGTGCCGGCGACGCCGTTCTCGCGGGCCTGACCGCCGAGCTTCCCCTCCGTGCCCACCTCGCGGGCGACTCGTGTGACCTCGGACGCGAACAGCCCCAGCTGCTGGACCATGCGGTTGACGCTCTGGGCCGTCTGCGCGAACTCCCCCTGAAGGGTCCGTGCGCCCACGCGCATGGGCATGCGACGCGTCAGGTCGCCTCGCGAGACGGCCTCGATCACCTGGGCCGTGGTGGTGATCGGCTGGACGAGGTCGTCGACCAGGGCGTTCACCGCGCCGACGCACGAGCTCCAGTCGCCGGGGGCGCCGGGCAGCTTCGCCCGTTCGGCGAGGGCCCCGGCCTTGCCCACCCGGGCGGAGATCCGGCTGAGCTCGGTGCAATACTTGCCGGTCCGCGTCGCCAGCGCGTTGAACGCGCGTGCGACTTCGGGCGAGACCCCCCTGCCGGGCTCGAGGCGCGCGCTGAAGTTCCCCGCGTGGAGCGCGGCGAGGGCTTCGAGGAGCGGCCCCTGGTCGGGGGCCGACGACGGCGCGGCGGGCCGACGAGGCGACACGGGCGATTTGGAAGCGCGCTTGCGCATGCGAGTCTCCGGCGGGGGAGCGCGAGGCGGGGGCCTAGGATCCCGGGTCCGCGTGCGTCGGCCGTGCCCCACGCCGGTCGCGCAGCTCCATCGGAGTACGTCGCAAGGCAAGAAGGGTCAAGTCGTCGGGCAACGAGTGGCCACGGGTCCAGCGGCGCAGGTCTTCCCGCACCCGCCGGAGCACCTCCGGCGGAGGCGCGAGCCAGTGGTCGCTGAACGAGGATAGGACGCCCTCGAGGCCCAGGTGGCACCCGCGGCCGTCGGGCACCTCGACCGCCCCGTCCGAGAACACGGCCAGGCCGCCCCCCTCCTCGAGGGTGAAGGGCTCGCCAAGGTGAAATCGGGTGTCCGGCGAGACCCAGAGCGGCGGCGCCGTCGCGGGCAGCGGACGAGCGCGGCCCTCGGGATCGAGCTCGGCGGCGAGGGAGTGGCCCGCGCTCGCCCACTCGACACGCGCCGTCGCGGGGTCGATCGCGGCGAGGAGCAGGGTCAGGAAGGCTCCCCGGACGGTCTCGCCCTCGACCACGCGGTTCATGCGCGACATCAGGACGGAGACGTCGCACTCGGCGGCGGCGAAGGCGCGCAGCGACGCGCGGGCCTGCGCCATCAGGAGCGCGGCGCCGAGCCCGTGCCCCGTCACGTCACCCAGGGCGATGAGCATCCGGCCGTCCGACAGGCGCACGAAGTCGTAGAGGTCGCCGCTCACGTCCTCGCACAGCTCGTTCATCGCCGCCGCCGCGAGGCAGCCGACCGTCGCGACCGAGGCCTCGGGGAGGAACGCGCGCTGGACGCCCTGCGCGAGAGCCATGCGCTCGGCCCGCCTCCGGTCCGTCAGGTCGAGCAGGGACACGAGGCGTGCCGGCTGACCTTCCCACTCGATGGGCATCGCCCGGACCTCCGCAGGCGAGGCGGCGCCGGGCCGCGCGAGCACGACCTCGAAGGGTTCGTCCTGCCCCTCCGCCGCGACCTCCGGCACGACCTCGTCCCACCGCGCCCCCTCCAGCTCGGCGGTCGCGACGCGCAGGAGCGCGCTCGCCGACCGGTTGGCGAAGCGGACGATGCCGTCGCTCGCCACCACCACGAGGGCCTCGACGCTGCGCTCGAGGAGGCGCCGCAGCCCCTGCTCGCGGTCGCGGGCCGTGGCGGCCGCCCGTCGCAGCGCGTCCAGCATCGCCTGGCGCTCCATGGCGTGCCGGATCGCGCGGCCGAGCGACAGGGGATCGACGCTCGCCTTGGGGAGGAAGTCCTGCGCGCCCTGTTGAACGGCCTCGACCCCGATGGACTCCCCGTCCATGCCCGTCAGGACCAGGACGGGGACGGCCGGGGCCGCGGCGAGGAACCGCCGGCACGTGTCGAGGCCGACGCTGTCGGGGAGGCCCAGGTCGAGCAGCACCACGTCGGCGGTGGCGAGCATCTCGTGCGCGAGCGCCGCCGCGAGCGACGCGCAGGCGTGGACCTCGAAGCGCAGCGTGCGGCAGAGGGCCAGTTGCTCGACCAGCATGCGCTCGTCGGTCGGGTCGTCCTCGACCACGAGGACTCGCAGGGCGACCTGGACGCCCGCTCGATCCATGGGGCGTGGCGCGACCCCGGCCCGGGGTGCCGGGGCGCCGTCGGCGAGGTCCGAGTCGTCGTGCAGGCCAACCGGTCGCCGCACGTGGATGGAACCTCCCCCTGCTTCGATGCCGCGGGCGCGGGCCGGATGGCAAGCGCGCGCGGTCGAGTGGGCGCGCGCACGGCGGCGGGCATCGGGGCCGCGCCAGGCACCCCCGGTCCCCCCGGATCAGAGCGCCCGGATCACGTCCAGGGCACCGTAGGAGTCGACGCCGACCGGCAGGAAGCCCGCGACGGAGGCCACGTCGTTGCCGGCGGTCACGAGGGCCGGCTCCACCTTCGCGTCCGGGCGCGTCTGGGCGAAGCCGACGCTCGCCACCAGCCCGTTGCAGACGCAGCGCCGCCCGAGCGTGTCCTCGAGGCGCCCGCCCTTGCGCATGTAGTCCTCGGCGGGCTCGGCGGGACAGCGGTACCCGATCGCGCCGTCTCCGCGCCGGTACGGCGTCCGGAGGTAGCCGAGGTCGCAGATGCGCTCGCGCGCGGCATAGGTCGCGGGTTCGGCGACCGTCCCCGGCACGGGGACGACCTTGAAGGGGAAGCCCGTCGGCGACGCGAGGGGGTCCGTGAACGCGCGGGCATCGCCGGCGCGGCTCATGTCGAGCACCCGCCGCTTGAGCGCGGGGTCGAGCCCGGACTCCTCGCAGAAGGCGAAGGCCGTGCCGACCTGGATCCCCGCCGCGCCCAGGGCCTGCGCCGCGGCGAGCCCGCCCGGCCGGCCGTACGAGCCCGCGAGCCAGTACGGCAGACCCAGGTCGCGGATCGCGGCGAGGTCGGGGACGTCGCGCGGCCCGTAGACGGGCTCGCCGAGCGCGCTCAGGTGGAGCGGGCCGCGCGGCGGCGCGTTGTGGCCTCCCGCCGACTCGCCCTCGACGACGAAGCCGTCCACGCGGCCCGTGGACTTGCGCGCGAGCGTCGTCGCGAGCGCGGAGGACGCGACGATCGCGAGGAAGCGCGGACGGTCGAGCGCCGGCATCGCGTCGCCGCAGAGCTCCCGGGGATCGAGCCGTGCCACGACGTCCTCGCCCGGCAGCGATCCGTCCACGGTGAGCCGCATCTCGGCCGCTTCTCCGCGCGCGAAC
>DATLLK010000380.1:0-3396 GCA_035537895.1 Planctomycetota bacterium | reverse complement strand
GATCGTCCGGGTGATCTACATCATCGCCGCTCTGCTGCACGGTCTCAGCTTGATCGGGATCGCCATGCTGCCCCCGAGCGACATTCGTTCGCTCTTGCTGCTCGTGATCGGCCTGTTCGTCACGTTCGACGTGACGGGCGCCATCTACGTGCGGCGGAACCCGTTCGCGTGGTCGCTCGTCCTCGCGATCTTCTCGACCTTGGTCGTGGCCGCCGCCCTTCTCGGGGGCGGAATCCCCATCCTCTGGATCATCGTGGCGCTCCTCGCGTGGAGCGCGGTCGCGAAGGCGTCCCGGGCGAAGCGGCTCCTCGAGCGCTATCCCGAACTCGCCCGGTCCGGGAAGCGCGGGGCTCCCTCGACGGGACGTCGCGAGGAGCGCAGCGCGACGTCGCGCCGCCGATCGCGGGTCTGAGCGAGCGACGCGGCGCGCGTCGCCTCTGATGGACGTAATGGGGGCAGGCTCCACCTCACCGCAGAGCCGGCGTGTACCCTGAACGGGCGGAGGCCGTGCGATGGTCGCTCGGTGGCGTTGGCTGCTCGCCCCTGCCGTCGCGGCGGCGATCTGCGTCAGCGGGTGCTGTCGCCGCGTGTGCCGGCCGGAGTGCGGGCCGCGCCCCGTACAGGGCGCCGCTCTCGAGGGCGCGCCTGTCGTGGCCCCGCCGCCGAAGGCGGTGGAGCCCGCTCCGGAGCGGGTCACCGTGCGGATCACCGTCCTCGACAAGGAGGGGACGCCGGTCCGCGGAGCGGAGGTTCTCGCCCACGACGAGGAGCCCCGAGCGCGCGCGGACTCCGTGCCTGACGGGCGGCGGCAGTTCCACGGGCGGGGCAGTCGACGCGGACCCCAGACCGACGCGGACGGGGTCGCGGTCCTGCCGGATCTGGATCCGGCCGCGACGTACAGGCTCGCCGTCCAAGCGCCGCGCGAGCGTCCCGATCTCCGCGAACCGGCATCCATCGACGACTGGCGGCCGCGGGACGAGACCATCCGGCTCCGCCGCTGGTACGTCGTGAAGGGTGTCGTCCGAGATCCCGCCGGCCGACCCGTGGCCCGAGCGCACGTCTCCGCGAAGGAGAGCTCCGTGGATCACCGTCTTCAGGCGTACACGGGCGAGGACGGTACGTTCGCGATCGAGCGCGTTCCCGAGGGGCCTCTGCCCCTCGTCGTCGAGTTGACCGAAGGCGTCCTCTCGGGCCCGAGCTTGCCGCGTCCGCTTCCCGACCCAGGAAGGGTCGTCCAGACGGGCGACGAGAGCGCGACGCTCGTCGTGGACGTGGGCGCGGAACTCGTCGTCTCGCTGGATCGGGCCCCCGACGAGCCGCCCGACGGCCTCGCGTATCTCTGGAAGGACGATCACGGGCGGGTCCTCGCCACGGCCCAGTCCTATGTCCGCGACGGCGTTGCGCGCTTCCGTGGCCTTCGCCCCGACGAGACGTATGGGCTGTGGGTCTCCCCGACGAAGGACGGTCGGCTCGTCTACCGGACCGACGTTCGACCCGGCGATCTTCGGGCCCGCCGCGAGCCCGGTAAGACGATCACGGTCCGCGTACGGGCCCCGGCAAATGCCACGCACTTCGGCGCGAGCGTTCAGGGTCCCTACTTCACGCTCCACGTCGAGCACACGAAGGCGCCCGACAACGAGGTCGAGGTCGCGGGCCTCCCCGACGGCACGTGGCGCCTCTGGGCGTACGCGCTCGTCGGGGAGGAGGAATGGCTCGGCTGGGGATCGGCGGCCGCAGGTTCGACCGTCGAGGTCGAGGTCAAGCCGTGGAGCTCGGCGCGGTAGCCGGCCGGCGAGCCGGGGACGTGGGCAGCGCCGCGAGGCCCGCCGCGAGGTCCTCGACGAGGTCCTGCGGGTCCTCGATCCCCACGGAAAGCCGCACGAGCTGGTCCGACAGCCCGAGCTCCGCGCGCTTGTCCGCGGGGATCGACGCGTGCGTCATGCTCGCCGGGTGGCACACGAGGGACTTGACGCCGCCGAGGGACTCTCCGAGGCGGAAGAGTGAACGACCCGACGCGAAGGCCTTGGTCTCCCCGACCGAAGCACGGAGCTCCACGGACACGACGCCCCCGAAGCCCTTGCCCGTTCCCTGTCGCACGGCGAGGGCGTGGCCGGGGTGAGAGGGCAGGCCCGGGTAGCGAACGCGGGCGACGCGCGGGTGGGTCTCGAGGTACTCCGCCACGACCTGCGCGTTCGCGTTGTGGCGCGCGACGCGCAGCGAGAGGGTCTTGAGACCGCGGAGCGTCAACCAGCAGTCGAAGGGTCCCGGGACCGCGCCCGTCGCGTTCTGGAGGAACTTCACCGGGGCGAAGGTCTCCGCGTCCCGCGCGAGGACGGCGCCCTGGACCAGGTCCGAGTGCCCCGCGAGGTACTTCGTGACGGAGTGCACGACGAGGTCGGCCCCGTGCTCGAACGGACGCTGGTTCACGGGCGTCGCGAACGTGTTGTCCACGACGAGCCTCGCCCCGTGGCGGTGCGCCGCCGCGGCGGCCGCGGCGAGGTCGTTCACTTCGAGACGTGGGTTCGTCGGGCTCTCGACCCAGACGAGCCGGGTGCTCGGGCGGAACGCGGCCTCGAGGGACGCAGGGTCCGACAGGTCCGCCTGGGTCCACGCGATCCCCTTGGGGCCGTGGACCGCGTTCAGGAGGCGAAACGTCCCCCCGTAGAGGTCGCGCGGCACGACGACGTGGTCGCCCGGCGAGAGGAGGCCCTGGAGGATCGCGTTCTCCGCGGCGAGCCCACTGGAGAACGTGGCGCAGTACGGCACGCCTTCGAGTGCCGCGAGCACGCGCTCGAGCGTCTCCCGGGTCGGGTTGTTCGTCCGGCCGTAGTCGAAGCCCTTGTGGACGCCCGGCGCCTCCTGCACGAAGGTCGAGGTCTGGTGGATGGGCGTGATCAGGGCGCCCGTCGCCGGGTCGGCGTCCTGGGCGAAGTGGATGGCGAGGGTGTCGAAGCGCACGGCAAGGTCCTTTCGTCGTGGGAGGTGGCTGCGGGGTCGTTCGAAGATCAGGAAGCGGGGAGTGCGCGAAACGCGCGCAGGACGAGGCCGGAGCGGGCGAGGCGCCCCGAGAGCCGGCGCACGGCAGTCCGCGAAGCGGGCCGCGTGAGGGCGACGGCGACGCGCCGCCCCGGCTCGTCGACCTCGAGCAGCGTCTCGATCGGGACGCCCGACGCGTTCGCGCGAGCGCGCAGTACGTCCGCGGGGTCGCGATCCCCCGCCGCGGGCAGCGCCAGGTACCAACCGGTCTCGGCGGCGGGCGGAGGGCCAAGCGGCACGTCCGCCGCGACGGGATCGGGCGGCGGCGGACCCGCCGGCGCGCCCGTCGCGACGGCGATCAGGTCGTCCAGGAGCGCGGCGGCGGTCGGCGTGCCGCCCGCGCCGGGCCCCGATAGGAAG
>DATLLK010000379.1:0-2803 GCA_035537895.1 Planctomycetota bacterium | reverse complement strand
CCCGTCCGGGACGGATCCCGATGCCCCCCGCCTCCCGCAGAGACCTCCTCGCCCGCCTCGCCCAGGGTCCCGTCGTCGCCGACGGGGCCATGGGGACGATGCTGTACGCGAAGGGGGTCTACCTCCACACCTGCTACGACGAGGTCAACCTCACCCAACCCGACCTCGTCGAGGCGATCCACCGCGACTACGTCCGCGCCGGGTCGGAGGTCCTCGAGACGAACTCCTTCGGGGCGAACCCGGTCAAGCTCGAGCGCCACGGCCTCGCCCCGCGGACCGAGGAGGTGAACCGGCGCGCGGCCGAGATCGCGCGCGGGGTCGCGGGCGACGCGGTCGTCGTGCTCGGCGCCATGGGACCGCTCGGCATCCGCATGGAGCCGTGGGGGCCCACGAGCCTCGCCGAGGCGACCACGCAGTACGAGCGGCAGGCCCGGGGGCTCTTCGAGGGGGGCGTCGACGGGTTCTGCCTCGAGACCTTCGGCGATCTGACGGAGATCCACGCCGCCCTGCTCGCCTGCCGCGCCGTGGCCCCCGACCGGCCCGTCGTCTGCCAGATGACGGTCGACCGGGAGGGCGTCGGCCTCTACGGCACGCGGCCGGAGGACTTCGGCGCCCGCCTCGACGCCTGGGGCGCCGACGTGATCGGGGTCAACTGCTCCGTCGGGCCGCAGGTGATGCTCGGCGTCCTCGAGCGGCTGCGCTCCGTCACCGAGCGCTGGCTGTCGGTCCAGCCCAACGCGGGCCCGCCCCGGGCGGTCGACGGCCGCACGATGTTCCTCTGCACGCCGGACTACCTCGAGAAGGCGGCCCGGCGGTTCCTCGAGGCGGGCGCGCGCCTGCTCGGCGGCTGCTGCGGGACGACGCCCGACCACATCCGGGCGCTCGCCAAGGCCGTGCGCCGCGGTCGCGCCGTCAGCGTGGCCGTCCCGGCGGAGACCGCCCCGCCGGCGGCCGCCTCGTCCGTCCCCGCGCCCGGCGCGGGCGTCCCGCCCCCGCCGCTCGCGCAGCGCTCGGCCCTCGGGCGCGCGCTCGCGGAGGGCCATCCGGTCGTGCTCGCCGAGCTCGTGCCGCCCCGCGGCGGCGACCTGACGGCGCTCCTCGATCGCGCGCGGCGCCTGCGGGCGCTCGGGGTGACCGCGATCAACCTTCCCGACGGCGCGCGCGCGGCGGCGAAGATGGCGCCGCTCGCGGCGGGGGTGCGCCTCCAGCAGGACTCGGGCGCCGAGGCGGTGCTGCACGTCTGCTGCCGCGACCGCAACCTGCTCGGGCTCCAGGCCGACCTGCTCGCCGCCTCCGCGCTCGGGGTCCGCAACCTGATCCTGATCACGGGCGACCCGCCCATCCTCGGCGACTACCCCGACGCGACGGCGGTCTTCGACGTGGACGCCGTCGGATTGACGAACGTGGCGTCGCGCCTGAACCGGGGCCTCGACCTCGCGGGGAACGCGACCGGCCCCTCCACCGGCTTCGTGATCGGGGTGGGGCTCAACCCCACGGCCGTGAACGTGCAGCGCGAGCTCGACCGCTTCCGCTGGAAGGTGGACGCGGGCGCCGAGTTCGCCGTGACGCAGCCCGTGTTCGACGCGGACGCATTCCGTCGCTTCCACGACCGGCTTCCCCGGCCCACGATCCCGATCCTCGCGGGGATCTGGCCGCTCCAGAGCGTGCGCAACGCGGAGTTCCTCGCCACGGAGGTCCCCGGCGTCGTCGTGCCCGAGTCCGTCCGCGAGCGCATGGCGTCGGCCGGCGACGCGGACGCGCAGCGCCGCGTGGGCGCCGATCTCGCCGTGGAGATGGCGCTCGCCGTCCGGGACCGCGTCCAGGGGTGGCAGCTCGCCGTCCCGTTCGGGCGCGTGGAGGCGGCCGAGCGCTTCCTCGCGGGCCTTCGGGCCGCCGTCCCCGAGGCCGGCGCGACGCCCGCCGCGGGCGCGGCCGCGACGGCGAAGAACGGGGGAGCGTCGTGACGCTCGCGCGACCCGAGGGCGCCGCGGCGCGGGCGCGCGCGTTCCGCGCGCTGCTCGCGCGGCGCATCGTCGTGCTCGACGGCGCGATGGGGACGATGGTCCAGCGCGAGGCGCTCGGCGAGGCCGACTACCGCGGCGACCGCTGGCGCGACCACCCGCGCGAGCTGCGCGGCAACCACGACGTGCTGGTCCTCTCGCGCCCCGACGTGGTCGAGCGGATCCACCTCGCCTACCTGCACGCGGGGGCCGATGTCGTCGAGACCGACACCTTCAACGCGAACCGCATCTCGCAGGCCGATTACGGCCTCGAGGGCGACGTCGTCGAGATCAACCGCGCGGCGGCGGCCCTCGCGCGCCGTGCCGCCGACCGGGTCGAGCGCGAGTCGCCCGGACGCGCGTGCTTCGTGGCCGGCTCGATGGGGCCCACGAATCGGACGGCCTCCGTGTCGCCCGACGTCTCCGACCCCGCGCACCGCGCCGTGACGTTCGAGGACCTGGTCGAAGCCTACGTCGAGCAGGCGCGGGCGCTGCTCGAGGGCGGCGCCGACCTGCTCCTGCCCGAGACGGGCTTCGACACGCTGAACCTCAAGGCCGCGCTCTTCGCGATCCTCGAGGTCTTCGACGAGCTCCCCGAGGGCGAGGAGCGCCCGCCGCTGCTCGTCTCGCTGACGATCCCCGACGCCTCGGGACGCACGCTCTCCGGCCAGACCGTGGAGGCGTGCTGGCACTCGATCGCGCACGCGAGGCCCGACGTCGTCGGGATCAACTGCGCGCTCGGGCCCGAGCACCTCGCGCCCCACGTGGGCGAGCTCGCCCGGCTCGCCGACTGCGCCGTCATG
>DATLLK010000378.1:0-13320 GCA_035537895.1 Planctomycetota bacterium | reverse complement strand
GTCGCCGCGCCGGCGTCCGTCGACGCCTAGGCACACTGGGGAAGCGGCGCGCGAGGATCGTCCGGAACGTGGCGCCGCCCATGGTGAAGAGGCCCAGCGAGAGGACGAGGGTGATCATCGCCGAGCCGACGAGCCCGTGGCGCAGCTGGATGAACGACATCCGGACGTAGTAGCAGGCGAACCCCACCTCGAGGAGGGGCTGGATCAGCTCCCGCAGGCTGACGAGGGCGCGCGCGCGGTTCATCGCCTCGGGCGTGTCGCGGCCCAGCACCCCGAACTTCGGCGTGCGCACGAACTCGGTGCGGTAGCCGAACAGCGCCTCGAACACGCCCCGCGCGTTGTTCACGGCGAGGCCGACGCCGATGAGAGGGAAGAACGGCAGGAACCGGAGCCGGCTCCACCAGTTCGCGTGGATCTCGCGCGTGGCGACGGCGTAGAAGAGCAGCTGGGTCACGACCACGAGGCCGAAGACGAACGAGTCGATCGCCGTGGCGAGCCCCGTGGCGCCCAGGCCCTGCATGCGCAGGAGCATCACGGGCAGGGCGACCACGGTCATGAAGAGGGACGCCGGGAACGCCATGTTCGCGCCGAGGTGGAACGAGGCGTCGAGCTTCTTCTTGAACGGCAGGCGGCTCCTCCACAGGAGCGGCATCAGCTTCAGGAAGCACTCCGTCAGGCCCTTCGCCCAGCGGTGCTGCTGGCTCTTCAGCGCCGACACCTGGACGGGCAGCTCGCTCGGGCAGGGGACGTCGCGCAGGAAGAGCCCGCGGTAGCCCGCGAGGTGGGCGCGGTAGGAGAGGTCGGTGTCCTCGCAGATCGTGTCGTCGTGCCAGCCGCCGGCCTGGTCGATGGCGCGCCGGCGCCAGACGCCGCCCGTGCCGTTGAAGTTGAAGATGTAGCCGGCGCGGCTGCGCGTCGTCTGCTCGAGGACGAAGTGCCCGTCGAGGAGCATGCCCATGCCCTGCGTCAGCACGCCGTACTCGCGGTTCAGGTAGCTCCACCGCGTCTGGACGAACCCGACGGAGGCGTCGGTGAAGTGGTCCATCGTGCGGCGCAGGAAGTCGGGCTCGGGGACGAAGTCCGCGTCGAAGACGGCGAGGAAGTCGCCCCGCGCGATCGGCGTCGCGGCGGCCAGGGCCCCCGCCTTGTACCCGGTGCGGTCCGTCCGGTGCAGGTGCACGGCGTCGATCCCGCGCGCCCTCAAGGCCGCGACCTTGGCGGCGGCCACGTGCCGGGTCTCGTCCGTGGAGTCGTCGAGGACCTGGATCTCGAGCCGGTCCCGGGGCCAGTCGATCGCGGCGACGGAGTCGAGCAGGCGCTCGACGACGTAGCGCTCGTTGAAGATCGGCAGCTGGATCGTGACGACCGGCTCGGTCGCGAAGAGCGCGGCGGGCGGCGCGTCGTCCCCGGCCCGGCGGTAGTAGCGCACGACGAGGAGCGCCCGGTAGAACATGACCGTCGCCACGACGAGCAGCATCGCGTAGTAGACGACCATGAGGAGGACCTGGGCGAGGCTCACGGGGGTCCTGCGGCTCCGTGCGCGGGCGACGCGCGACGCGACATGGTAGGTGACGGGCCAAGGGCCGCCACCGGGGGGCACACCGCGTACCGCCCACGGTGTCCCGGGGCTCGGGGAGGATCCCCGCGATGACCGGTGACGACCGCGCGCGCGAGGGCAGGGAGCCCGACCGGAAGGATCCGCGGGCGCGCGTCGAGTGGCTGCGGGCCACGATCCGCCGACACGACCATCTGTACTACGTCCTCGACCGGCCACGGATCGAGGACGAGGCCTACGACGCCCTCTACCGCGAGCTGGTGGAGCTCGAGGGGCGTCACCCCGACCTCGCCGACGAGACGAGCCCGACGCGGCGGATGCCGGGGGCCGTCGCCGAGGGCTTCCGTTCGTTCCGTCATCCCGTCCCGATGGTCTCGCTCGACAACGTGACCTCCGAGGCGGAGATGCGCGAGTGGGAGGTGTCGATCCGGACCTTCCTCCGCGCGGGAGAGGGGCAGGCCTTCCGCTACAGCGTCGAGCCCAAGGTGGACGGCGTCTCGCTCGAGCTCGTCTACGTGGACGGCCGGCTCGTGACGGCCGCGACGCGCGGCGACGGCACGGACGGCGAGGACGTCACGACGAACGCCGTGACGATCCGCTCGGTCCCCCTGCGCCTCTCGGGCGAGCGTCCCCCGCCCTACCTGTGCGTCCGCGGGGAGGCCTACGTCCGAAAGTCCGACTTCGAGGCCTACAACCGGAAGCTCGCCGACGAGGGCGAGGAGCCGTTCGCCAACCCGCGCAACTTCTGCGCGGGCTCGCTCCGCCAGCTCGACCCGTCGATCCCGGCCGGCCGGCCCATCCGCTACCTCGCCTACGTCGTCGCGAAGGCCGAGGGGATCACGTTCCCCTCGCAGTCGAAGGCGCTCGAGGAGCTCGCGGGCTGGGGGTTCCCCGTCAGCGAGCTGAACACGATCGTCACGGGCGCCGAGGCGGTCGCCTCGCGGTTTCGGGAGGTCGAAGGCCGCCGCGACGCGATCGCGTACGAGATCGACGGCGTCGTCGTGAAGGTCGACGATGCGGCCCTCCAGCAGCGCCTCGGAACGCGGATCCGCTCGCCCCGCTGGGCCATCGCGTGGAAGTTCACGAGCCGCCGTGCGGTCACCCGCCTGAAGGGCGTCACGTGGAGCGTGGGCCGCACGGGCGTCGTCAGCCCCGTGGCCGATCTCGAGCCCGTCGCGCTCGGCGGGGTGACGGTCTCGAGCGCGACCCTGTTCAACGTGGACGAGCTCGCCCGGCTCGGCGTGCGCGTGGGCGACCGGGTCGTGGTCGAGCGGGCCGGCGACGTGATCCCGCGGGTCGTCGAGCCCGTGGTCGCCGAGCGCCGGGGCGACGAGCAGGAGCCCGTCGTGCCGACGGTCTGCCCCTCCTGCCGCTCGCCCCTCTCGCGCGACGCGGACAAGGTCGCGCTGCGCTGCACGAACTTCGCCTGCCCCGCCCAGGTCGAGCGCAACATCGTCCACTTCGCCTCGCGGGGGGGCCTCGACATCCAGGGCCTGGGACCCAAGCAGGTGGGGCAGTTCATCGCGGCCGGCCTGATCCGGGACGCGGCCGACCTCTGGTCGCTGACGAAGGAGAGCCTCGTCGCGCTCGACCGCCAGGGCGAGACGAGCGCGAAGAACCTCCTCGCGCGGCTTCTCGCCTCGCGCGAGCCCCCCCTCGACCGCTTCCTCTACGCGCTCGGGATCCCCGAGGTCGGGGAGCGGGGCGCGAAGACGCTCGCCCGCGCCTTCCCCTCCCTCGCGGCGCTCGCGCAGGCCTCGCCCGAGGCGCTCGACGAACTCGACGAGGTCGGACCCGCCATGGCGGGGGCGGTCGCCGGGTGGTTTCGCAACCCGCGCAACGAGGACCTGTTGCGGCGCCTCGACGCCGCCGGGGTCCGCCCCGTCCCCGTGGGAGGGCCGACGTCGGGCGCGTTCTCGGGGCTGACCGTCGTGTTCACGGGCGGGCTCGCCGCGATGTCCCGGGACGAGGCGAAGCACCTCGTCGAGGCGCAGGGCGGGCGCGTCGGCGCCTCCATCTCGTCGAAGACCAGCCTCGTCGTGGCCGGGGAGGCCGCCGGGACGAAACTTGCCAAGGCCAAGGAGCTGGGGGTGGAGGTCATCGACGAAGCGGCGTTCCTTCGCCGCGCCGGTCGGTCGGATGGGGCGTAGCATGCGGCCTTCGTCGAGGCCTCCAGCGAGGAAGGAACCCGCGCCCTGCCGGCGCGTCCCATGGGGGTCACCCAGCGGGAGGGGGGCTTTCGCCCCCTCGGAAGGACCCTGCATGCTCCGAGACCGGCCGCGCTCGCGACGCCTCTTCGCCCTGCTCGCCCTGCTGACCGCCGCGCTCCTCGTCGCGCCGGCCCTTCCCTGCGCCGAGGCGGCCGACACGCCCTCGCAGCGCTACCGCGACCGCAACGCCAAGTTCTCGTTCCTCTACTTCCCGTCGTGGAAGCCGATCCCGATCGAGTCGAGCGGTCAGGGCGGCTTCTCCGACGTCCTCGACGACTGCACGGTCGCCAAGTTCTCCGAGTCGAAGGACCTCGGTCGCGCCTCCTCCGAGATCCGCGCCTTCCGGATGGGCCCGGGCGGCGTGCCGCAGGGAGCCCGCATGGCCGGACCCGTGCTGACGGGCGAGCCCCCCGCCGGCGAGGGCCCCGGCATGGGCGAGATGCCGCGCCCGCCCGGCATGCCGAGCTTCCCGGGCATGCGGGAGAAGCCCACCTCGATGGCCACGCTCTTCGACGACCTGCTCGCGCGCATGGACTCGAAGAAGCGCCTCGCCGGCGACAAGCCGACGGAGAAGGCGAAGGAGATCCACTCGAAGGACAAGGTGCGCGGTCGGCTCTGGCTGGTCGAGTCGGGCGGCGAGGGCGACAGCGACCCGAAGTCGCCCATGCGAGCCTTCGGCCCTCCGCAGGGCTACTTCCACCTGTTCGCGGTCTGGGAGAAGGAGGGGACGGAGACCGGGATCTGGGCGGTGTGCGACGCGAAGCAGCGCAAGAAGATGGAGTCGCACTTCCGGACGATCGCGACCTCGTTCATCTGGTTCGACCCGAAGGCGGAGGACGTCGAGTCGCTCGACGTGCTCGACGGCCTGCGGATCACCGCGCTGCGGCGGCGCGAGATCGAGCGCACGCTGGTGAAGGGCTGGGACGTCGTCGTCTCGAAGCAGAAGAACTACATCGTCATCTACAACACGCTGAAGGGCCGCCGCAACGACCAGCTCGCGAAGGTGATCGCCGAGCGCATCGAGCAGATCCGCTCGCAGGTCTACGAGGTCCAGTTCCCGTCCGTGAAGCCGATCGAGGCCGTGTCCATCGTGCGCGTGTGCGGCGACCGGACCGAGTACCACGAGTACGGCGGGCCGGGCGGCAGCGCGGGCTACTGGTCGAGCGGCACCGAGGAGCTCGTCTTCTACGACGCGAGCCCCAAGAAGGACATCGACGACGACACGCTCGCGGTCCTCTACCACGAGGCGTTCCACCAGTACATCTACTACTCCGTCGGCGAGGTCGCGCCGCACTCGTGGTTCAACGAGGGCCACGGCGACTACTACGCGGGCGCGAAGTACGAGGGCGGGAAGTTCAAGATCAAGCCCTTCCGCTGGCGCACCGGCGTCCTCCAGGGCGCGCTGGCCGCGGGCCCGTGCACCTTCGAGTGGAAGGAAGAGAACGGCCGGAAGTACCGCGAGTGGGACCGGTCGAACCGCGGCTACTCGCCGCTGAGCGAGCTCGTGAACATGAGCCAGGGCGAGTACTACTCGTATCCCAACGTCTCCTACGCGCAGGGCTGGGGGCTCGTCTACTTCCTGCGCGAGAAGGTGCCGCAGAACAAGAAGTGGAAGGAGAAGTGGGGCCACATCCTCGAGACCTACTTCCGGGTCCTGAAGGAGGAGGCCAACAGGATCAGCCCGCTCACGCCGCCGGTCGTCCCGCCCGTCCCGCCGCCCGGCGAAGGCGACGAGGGCGACGAGCCGGGAATGGGTGACACGTCGCCTCCCGCGCCTCCGGGCGCGCCCGATGCGCCCGGCATGGGCGACGCGCCTCCCGCACCTCCGGGCGGCCCCGACGCGCCCGGCATGGGCGACGCTCCTGCGCCACCGGGCGGCGGCGACGCTCCGGGCATGGGCGGCGATGCGCCCGGCATGGGCGACGACAAGCCGGGGCCGGACGACGGCGAACCCGACGAGGAGGGGCCGGGCATCCCGATGCTCCCGATGCTCCTCGAAGGCCGGTTCGGCGGCTCGAAGGCCCTCGAGAAGGCGGTCGAGGAGGCCTTCAAGGGCGTCGACATGAAGGAGCTCGAGGAAGCCTGGCGCAGCACGATGAAGAAGGTGAGCTGAGCCCGGATCTCGTCGCGCCCTCGCGTCCCGCGCCTCCCCTACTTCCCCTCGACGGGTGCCCCCTGCGGCACGAGCCGGAAGTCGATCCCCGTGCTCCCGGCGGGCACGGACTCCCGCTTCGCGTTCTGCGGGTCCTCCCAGGAGTTCCGATAGCCGAGGGCGAGCCAGACGGCGACCTCGACGGGGCCGGGCGGCAGGCGCTCGAGGACGTAGGCGCCGTCGGCGCCCGTCTCCGCGGACGCCGTGTTGCGCACGAGGCCGTCGTCCTTGGGCGCGTCCTCGGCGTCGCGCACGCGCGCGTAGACCCACACGCCCGGGATCGGACGCCCCGTGTCGGCGGCGAACACGCGGCCCTTGACGCTTCGCGCGCCTTCGAGCGCCACGGCGAGCCCCAGGAGGTCGCCGTCCTCGGGCACCGTCAGGTCGCGGCGAAACCACGGGGCGAAGCCCTCGGCCTCCACCTTGAGGATCGTCCTTCCCGGCGGGACGTCGTCGCAGGTGAACCGCCCGTCGCCGTCCGCGCGGAAGGTCCGCGGCGCGAGGAACTCCTCGGCGCGGTAGGAGTCGCCGAGCCGCCCGACGTCCTCGGGTTCGACGTGCCCGAACCGCACGAGGGCCCCGCCCACGGCCCGCCCCGCGACGTCCGTCACGCGACCCACGATCCTCGCGCCGGCACGGAGCACGAGGTTCACCGTCTGGACGGCGCCGGGTCGCGCCTGGAACGGCGGTGAGGCGCTCTTGACCCCCGACTCCCCGGACGCCTCGAGCACGAGGTCGAGGGCGGGCGGGACGCCCTGCACGCGGTACGCCCCGCGTCGGTCGGCCACGGCGACGAGGTCGCGCACCCGCGAGCCGTACTGGCGCAGGTCGCGCGGCACCACCGCGACGCGCGCGCCGACGGCCGGCTGGCCGTCGGGCGTCGTGATGCGCCCCTCGACGGTCGCCCCGGCGCGGAGCGTGAAGTCGCGCACGACCTCGGGCTTCGCCTCGCTGACGTCCACCTGGACCTCGGACTCCTCCACGGGCGCCGCCCACCCGGGCGCGGTCACGGCGAGCACGTGCCCCCCCCACCGCAGTCCGAGGAGGCGATAGGCGCCGCTCGCGTCGGTGAGGGTTGCGACCTCGCCGCCGAACCGGTCGTTGGGCCTCGTCGCCGCGACGCTCACCCACGGCAGGGGACGGCCGTCGTCGCCGCGGACGGTGCCCGTGACGACGCCGCCCGTCGACGCCTCGACGTCGACGACGAGGGTCGCGCCCGGCTCGACCATCCGTGGCGCCTTCGCGTCGTAGCCGATGCCGACGGGCCCGTAGCCCGGCGCCCGCACCTCGAGCAGCACGAGGGGGCCGGGCGTCACGTTCTCGAGGACGTAGCGCCCTCCCTCGTCGGCCACGGTCGACACGGGCGCGACCCCGCGCCCGACGAAGCCCGTGATCGCGAGGACCTCCGCCGTGGGCACGGGCGCGCGGGACTTCTTGTCGACGATGCGGCCCTCGATGCGCCCGCCCGGGACGAGCGCGAAGTCGAGCGGCTGGACGCCGCGGACGCCGGGACGCAGCTGCCCGGACGGCGCGAACCCGGCGCGGTACGCCTCGACGAAGTAGGTGGTGCCCGCGGCGAGCGTGTCGAGCCGGTAGCGGCCGTCGCCGTCGGAACGCGTCTCGTGGCGGTCCATCGCGTCGGCGCGCTCGGTGCGGATCGCGAGCGCGACGACCGTCGCCCCGGCGATCGGGCGGCCCCCGTCCTCGGCGACGCGCCCCTCGAAGCCCGCGCCCGCGTCGAGCACGACCCGCACGCGCGCGGCGTCGCCGTCCACGGTGACCGTGATGCCGCGCAGGAACGCCGTCGCGTGCCCGCCGTGGGTCACGCGCACGAGGTAGCGCCCCGGCGGGAGCCCGGCCACGGCGAACGTCCCGTCGCCCTCCGAGCGTCCCTCGGCGAGCGGCCCGCTGCCGAGCGCGAGCTCGCGCAGCGTCTTCAGGAGGTCGGCCGCGCCGTCGCGCGTCCGGTCGCGCTCGACGAGGATGCGCGCCCCGGGCACCGGACGGCCCGCCTCGTCGACCACGATCCCCTCGAGCGTCGTCGCCGCCCCGAACACGAGGGCGCCGGCGTCGGTCGCAAGCCCCTCGTGGACGGAGAGCCCGCGCACGACGATCTCGGCGTGCGGCGGGTGGCGCGCGACCAGGACCCATCCCGGGACGGCGGTCACCGGCGCGAGCGTGAAGCGACCGTCGGCGTCGGTCTCGGCGTCCGACGAGATCTCGCGTCCGTCGTGGCGTGCGCGCGCCTCGACGACGACGCCGGGCAGCGGTCGCACCCCCTCGCCCGGCACGTGGAGCGACACGGTGCCGACGATCGTGCCCGTGCCCCGACGCGCGAGCGCGAGGCCCGGGAAGCCCTGGAGCCTCCCCGCCTCCTCGGCCGCGGCGGCCGAGAGGTCCGTCGCGTGCGCGGCCTCGGGCGGCGCGACGTCCGCGCCGTGGTCGGGGGCCGAGGCCGGAAGCCCGAGGACGGAGAGATCCGCCCCGGCGAGCCACGCGACGACGCCCGCGAGCAGCGCGACGAGCAGGCCTAGAGAGATCGACCGGCGACGCATCGCGCGCGAGGCTACCCGGCGGCGCCCCGCGCGCCACCGGGGTCAGCTCCCCATGGCCGGCCCGGAGGGGGCCGGCGGCGGCGGCACCCCGCGGGGCGCTCCCGTGCCCGGAGGGGGCGCGGGCAAGGCCATCCCCCCGTCGGGCGCGCGCGGCGCCGACGGCGCTGGGAACGGGAACGGGTTCTCGCCCTCGGGCATCTTCTTCAGCACGATCTCGACGTCCTTCGAACCCGGCGCGACGCCCCGCCGGATGGCGGAGTCCTCGCCCTGTGCGTACCCGCGGTAGCCGGGCGCGAACCACACGAGGACCGAGTAGCTGGTCCCCGGCGGGACGTTCTCGACGGTGAAGCGGCCCTGCTCGTCCGAGCGGTCGGCCATCGTGGGCTCGACCGTCCCGTCGTCGCCCGCGGCGGGCGCGGGCTGCGGCGCGCCTCCGAAGCCGCGGGCCGGGTTCTCCTGGCGGGTCACCGCGACGGAGGCGCCGCCGACCGGCTTCCCGTCGTCGCCCTTGATCACGCCCGAGATCGTCTCGCCCTTCGTCAGCGTGACGACGTGGCTCTCCTGGACCTGGTCGGCCGAGAGCCGCAGGTCGCGCCGGTAGGACGTGACGTAGCCGTCGCGGTCGGCCCGCAGGAGGACGCGCCCGGGCTTGATCTTGGTGATCTCGAACAGGCCCTCGCCGTCGCTCGAGAAGACCCGCTGCTCGAGGATGCGGTCGGCGCGCCATCCCGACAGGGCCGCCTCGGCCTCGTCCTCGGCCGAGAGCGTGCCCACGCGCAGCCGGGCGTTCGCCACGACGGCGCCGCGGTCGTCGACGACGCGGCCGCGCAGCGTCGCGCCGCCCTGCAGCACGACGTCCACGCGCTGCGTCTCGCCGGCGCGCACCTGCACCGGCTCGCTCTCGGAGGGGACGAACTCGTCCGTCTCGGCCATCACGACCACGGGCTCGTCGCTCGCCACGTTCTCGACGAGGAAGAGGCCGTCGCCGTCGGTCAACACGGTCCCGCCGCCGCCGCCGGGCAGGAACTGGCGCACCATGTTCATGCGGAACGCGCCGCCGCCGCCGCGCTGCGGCGCGGAACGCACGCGCACGCGCGCGCCGGCCACGGGCGTGCCCTTCGAGTCGGCGACGCGGCCCTCGATCGCCCCGGCCGCCGTCAGCGTCACGTCCTTCGTCACGACGCCGCCCGCGTCGGGCATCTTCATCTGGGAGGCGGGATCCATCGGGTTCGCCGACGGCGCCACGAACCCGTTCGCGGTGGCGGTCACGAGGAACTGGCTGCCCGCGCGCACGCCGTGGATCTCGTAGGAGCCGTCCGCGCCCGCCGTGGCGGTCGGGTAGCCGGTGAACATGCTCTGGAGGCTCAGGAGCGCGACCTGCGCGCCGGGGAGGGGCTCCAGACCGTCCGCGGACTGCCCGAGGACCTTGCCCGTCACGGTGCCGCCCGGTTCCAGCGTGACCGCGACGGTCAGCGTCTCGCCGGCCCTCACCTCGCCCCAGCCGTTGTTCGTCCACGTCATCGCGGCGAAGTCGGCGTAGCCCGGCGCCTTCACCTGGCCGATGGCGACGGGCCCGGGACGCAGGCCCTCGAGCCGGAACCGCCCGGTGGCGTCCGTCGACGCCGTCTGGGTGGAGGCCTGCTCCGGGCTCGGCTCGGCGCCCGTGCTCTCGCCGCCGGCACCGCCGCCGGAGCCGCCTCGGCGCCCCCGTCCGCCGCCCATGGGCCCCATACCGCCGACCGAGCCGCTGATCGCCAGGACTCGCGCGTCGGCAACGGGTTCCCCCGACTGCTTGTCGGTCACGACGCCCTCGATCACGCCGCCCCGCACGACGTGGAAGTCACGCGTCGTCTCGATGTCGATCCGCATCGGCGTCGTGTCGAAGGAGGGCGCGATGCCCGTCGCGACCACGCCGAACCGGTACGACCCGCCGCGCATGAGCGTGTCGAGCGCGAACGACCCGTCGGGCTTCGTGCGCGCGAAGTCCTTCTTCAGCGCGGAGCCGGCCGACGCGCGGAACGCCGACGCGCCCGCGTCCTCGACCGCGACCACCGTCGCCTCGGCGACGCCCTTGCCCGTCTCGTCGATCACCTTGCCGCGCACGGCCGCGCCCTGCCCGAGGACGATCGTCAGCACGGTGCCGGTGCGCTCGGGCGAGACGACGAGCCCCGACTGCACGTTGAAGGCGAGGCCCGACTTCTTCGCCGAGAGGTCGTACTGCGCGCCCGGGACGAGCGACGCGAGCGTGAACTCGCCGCGCGCGTCCGTGGTCGCCTTGTCGGCGGGCTCGGGGAAGGCGAGGGCGTTCTGGAGCAGTGCGAGCGCCATGCCCTGCGACCAGTCCGTCGTGCCGCCCAGGTAGGCCGCGACGAGGGCGCCCGCGACGGGCTGTCCGCGCGTGTCGATCACGCGGCCGTGGAGCACGGCGCGCTCGCCGAGGAGGAGATCCCCGAGGTCCGTCACGCCACGGCGGACCGCGATGCCCTTCACCTCGACGGGCGCCAGGCCCTCGACGGCGACGGCCAGCGTCCAGTCGCGCCCCGCGCGCAGGCCCGCGACGAGCACCCGACCGTCCTCCCCCGTCGGCCGCTCGACCGACTCGCCCCGCTGCGAGTGGAGGCGCACGACCTGCCCCGCGATCGGCTTCCGGTCCTTGTAGCGGAGCAGGCGCACGGCGACCTCGCCCGTGCCCACGACGTCGAACCCCGACGCGAGCGACGGCGCGGTGCTCGCCGTGGCCTCCTCGGGAGCGCCGCGCTCGACGCCCGCGGCGTCGGGCGCCACGGAGGTCGACCCCTCGCCGTCCGCGCCGGGTCCCGCCGTCGGAGCGAACGGGTTCCCGACGAGCAGGAAGACGACGGCCCCGATGGCGGCGAGCACGGCGAGGAGGAACAGCGCGCGGGATCCGGAAGTCATCGAGGGCTCCTGACGCGGGGTGGACGCCCTTCGCCGCGACGTCGCGCGGCGGACGGCCGGGCCCCCGAGTCCCGCGAGGGTATCCGGCCGGTCGGCCGCGAGGGGCCCGCGATCGGGGGCGACGTGGCCGGGACCTCCCCCGGAGCAGGCCTGGGAGCGGCTGCGCGCGGGCCTACGAACGGCGCCGCACGAGGAGCGCGAAGAACGGCGCGCCGAGGAGCGCGGTCACGACGCCGACGGGCACCTCGACCCGCGCGGCCGAGCGCGCGGCCGCGTCGGCCAGCGCGAGGAGACCCGCGCCCAGTCCGGCGGCCACGGGAAGCAGCGCGCGGTGGCCCGAGCCCACGAGGCGCCGGCCGACGTGCGGCACGACGAGCCCCACGAACCCGACGAGGCCCGCGACGGCGACGGCGACGGCGGTCAGGAGGCAGGCGGCCGCGGCGAGACGTCGCACGGCGCGCGCGGCGTCGAGTCCTCCGAGCCGCGCGCTGTCCTCGCCGAGGGCGAGCGCGTCGAGGTCGCGCGCGCGCCACCAGGCGAGCGCGGCGAGGGACAGCGTCGCGACGGCGGCGGCCATGACCCGCGGTCCGTCCGCCCAGGCGAGGCTGCCGAGCAGCCACCGCACCGCCTCCTCCCAGTTCGAGCTCTCGACGTACAGGATCCACGTCGCGACGGCGCCGACGAAGGCGCCGACCGCGACGCCCGAGAGCAGGAGCCTCCCGCTCGCCGCGCGCCCGCCGCCGCCGGCGACGGCGAGCACGAGTCCGGCGGCGAGGAGAGAGCCCGCGAACGCGAACGCGCCGGAGGCCGACAGACCGAGCACGGTCTCGCCCGTCCAGCCGAGCGCGGCGCCCGCCGCCGCGCCGAGGAGGGCGCCGGGCCCGACGCCGACGAGATAGGGATCCGCGAGCGGATTGCGCAGCAGCGCCTGGAACATCGTTCCCGCGAGCGCGAGGGACGCCCCGACCAGCAGCCCGAGCGCGACGCGCGGGAGCCGGTCCACGTGGACGATGTCGCGCACGACGGGGTCCACGTCGCCTCCGAACAGCGCCGTCACGACCTCGCCCGGCGACAGTCCCGACGGCCCGGGGAGCACCGCGACGAACCCGGCGACCAGCGGAAAGAGCACCGCCACGAGCAGTCCGAGCGCGGGCCGGCGCGAGCTCATCGTCCCGGCCCCGTGCCCGCGAGGATGCCCGCGAGTCGCAGGAGCGCGCCGGCCGTCCCGGGCCCGGCCTGGACGAACTCCGCGCCCGAGAGGTCCACGACGTGACCGCGCGCGACGGCGGGGACGGTCGCCCACCGCTCGCGCAGCGCGTCGGGGAAGGTCCCGCCCGTGCGCAGGATCCACTCCGGCGCGCGCGCGCGGATCAACTCGGGCGAGAGCTCGCCCGAGGCGCGGCCGAGGTCGAAGGCGACGTTCTCGCCGCCGACCGCGCGCACCATGTCGTCGAGGAGCGAGCCGGGCCCGAGCGCGATCGGCGGGTCGCCCTGCCCGAGGAGCAGCACCTTCGGCCGTCCCGGGACGCGCGCGTCCCGTCGCGCGCGGTCGAGATCGGCCGCGAGCAACTGCCCGCGACGCTCGTGGCCCACGGCCTCGGCGATCCGCAGGAACGACTCGCGCAGCCCGTCGAGCGACCGCGAGTCGGTCGCGAACGTGCCCGCGAAGCGGCGCCGGAGCGCCTCGAGGTCGCCCGCGGAGAGCGTCCGGTCGACGAGCAGGAGATCCGGGCGCAGCGCGGCCACGGCCTCGGGCGAGATCGCGGGCCAGACGGCGATGCGCGGGAGCGCGCCGACGGCGCCGGCGGTCGGGTCCTGGTCGCTCACGCCGACGAGCGCGACGCCGAGCCCCATCGCGAGGACGGTCTCGGTGAGCCCCGGCACGGTGGTGACGATGCGGCGCACTTCCGCGGGCAGGCGGACCTGCGCCCC
>DATLLK010000377.1:0-3435 GCA_035537895.1 Planctomycetota bacterium | reverse complement strand
GCGACGGGCGTCGTCGCGGCGGCGGGCGGGTGCGCCACGGCGGCGGGAACGCCGTCCTTCGAGGACGTGGCGACGCGCTGGGCCGAGCTGCTCCAGGTCGCGGGCCGCAGCCGGCTCCTCGGTGCCGCGCTCGCGCGGGCGCGCCTGGTCGCCGTCACGGGCGACGCGGTCGTCGTCGCCGTGCCCGACGGCGACCCCGTGGGGCGCGACACGCTGCGCCGACGCGAGGCTGCCGAGTCGTTCCGCGAGGCCGCGCGCGAGATCTTCGGCGTCCCGCTGCGGATCGTCGTGGAGGGGGGCGCGCGTCCCGGGGCGGCGCCCACGACGTCGGGCGCCTCGGCGGCGTCGACCGCGCGACCGGCTGCGCCTCCCGCGGCCCGCCCGGCCGCGACGCCGCCGCCCGCCGTCCGACCGGCCCCGCCGTCGCCCCGTGCGGGGGGCACGCTCGACGAGGTGCGGGCCAACCCGCAGGTGAAGGCGCTCCTCGACACGTTCGGGGCCCGCGTGCTGGCGGTGCAGCCGGTGGACGAGCCGGCACGCCGCGAGGGGGAGTCCGCATGACGGGCTTCCCCGGAGCGCCCGGCGACTTCGGCGCGATCTTCGAGCGCGCGAAGAAGGCGCGCGAGGACGTCGAGCGAGCGCGCGCGTCCCTGCGCGAGCGCCGTGTCGAGGGTCACGCGGGAGGCGGCATGGTCACGGCGACCTGCGACGGGACGGGCGAGCTCGTCCGGATCCGCTTCGAGCCCGGGCTGCTCGCGAAGGAGGAGGGCTCCCTCGTCGAGGACCTCGTCGTGGCGGCCGTGCGCGATGCGCGGCGGCGCGCCGCGGAGCTCGAGCGCGAGACGATGGGGGGCGTGCTCGGCGGGTTGACGGGCGGGCTCCCGATCCCGCCGGGACTGGCCGACCTCCTCCGATGAGCGGCGTGCCCGAGAGCCTCGACCGGCTCGTGGAGCGGCTCGAGACGCTGCCCGGCGTCGGCCGTCGCACGGCGGAGCGCCTGGCCCACCACCTCCTGCGCGTGCCGCAGGACGAGGCGCTCTCCATCGCGGACGCGATCCGGGAGGCACGCGCGCGGATCCGTCCCTGCTCTTCCTGCCGGGCGCCGTCGGAGTCCGACCCGTGCCCCGTGTGCGGCGACCCCGCGCGCGACCGCGCGCTCGTGCTCGTCGTCGAGTCGGCCCGCGACCTGCGGGCGATCGAGGACAGCGGCGCCTGGCGCGGCGTCTACCACGTCCTGGGAGGCCGGGTGAGCCCGCTCGAGGGCGTCGGGCCCGCGGACCTCTCGATCGACGCGCTCGTAACGCGCGCACGCGGGGGCCTGCGCGAGGTGTGCGTCGCGACGAACCCCGACCTCGAGGGCGACGCGACCGCGCTCCACGTGGCGAAGGCGCTCGCGGCGACGGGCGTCTCCGTGACGCGCCTCGCGCGCGGGGTGCCCGCGGGCGGCTCGCTCGAGTACCTCGGCAAGCCCGTCCTCGCCGAGGCGCTCGAGAACCGACGGGAGCTCGGCGGCCGCGGGCGCCCGCGCGACGCGTGACGAACGCGGTCGGGGGCGAGGAGCGTGCACCGCCGGGAACGGGCGCGCGTCGGCGTCGAGCGGGCCTTCCCCGCGCGGGAGGGCGCGGCCCCCCTCGGGGCGCGCGGGGGCATCCCTCGGAGGGGGTAAGATCGTGGCGACAGCACATGCGCCTCGACGTCTCCCTCCAACAGCGACTCTCCCAGCAGCTGCGGCTCGCGCCGCAGATCATCCAGAGCATCGAGATCCTCCAGCTCCCGGCGATGGACCTGAAGGAGCTGATCGAGAACGAGCTGCAGGAGAACGAGATGCTGGAGGTCGAGGAGGCCGCCGCCGAGGGCCTCCCCGAGACGCGCGAGACGCCCGTCCACGTCGACGAGGAGGGGACCTCCGACGACGAGGCGTCCGGCATCTTCGACCGGCTCGAGGCGCTCGCCGAGCTCGACCGCCGCGGGCCGGGGCAGGCTTCGCGCGGCGCGTCGGAGGAGGCCGCCGACCGCAAGTGGGAGGCGATGCAGAACACGGAGGCGCGGGGCGAGACGCTCGCCGACCACCTCCGCGAGCAGCTCGACGTGCTGGTGCTCGATCCCGCGGTGCGCTCGGCCGCCGAGGCGATCGTCTACAACCTGAACGACGCGGGCCTCCTGCCGTCCACGCTGGAGGAGGTCGTCGGGGCGATGGACGACCCCGTGCCCCTCGAGGCCGCGGAGCGGGCCCTCGCGGTCGTGCAGTCGCTCGACCCCGCGGGCGTCGCCGCGCGCGACCTGAAGGAGTGCCTCCTCCTCCAGATCGGCGACGACGAGGACGACGCGGAGCTGAAGCGCCGTCTCCTGCGCGACCACCTCGAGGACCTCGAGCGGAACAAGATCCCGCGCATCGCGAAGGCGCTCGGCGTGACGGTCGATCGCGTCTACGAGGTGCGCGACGGCCTGAAGCACCTGACGCTCCAGCCCGGCGGCGCCTGGTCCTCCGCGAGGAACGCCTACATCCGGCCCGACGTCGTGGTCGAGTGGGAGGAGGGCGACTACCGCGTGCGGCTCGTGAGCGACTACGTGCCGCGGTTGACGGTCTCCCCGCGCTACCGCCAGCTGCTGCAGGAGGCGCGGTCCGACCCTCGGCTTCGCGAGTACGTGAAGCGCAAGGTGGACGCCGCGAAGTGGCTGATCGAGGCGATCGCCCAGCGCGAGGGGACCCTCGAACGCGTCGCGCGCGAGATCCTCGAGCGCCAGCGCGACTTCCTCGACTTCGGCGTGAGCCACCTGCGCCCGCTGAAGATGCAGGAGGTCGCGGACACGCTCGGGATCCACGTCTCGACCGTCTCGCGGGCCATCAGCGACAAGCACGTCCAGACCCACCGCGGCATCTTCCCCCTCAAGTTCTTCTTCACCGGCGGCACGGAGAACGACGACGGCGGCGTGGAATCCCGCGTCTCCATCAAGGAACGCGTCCGCCAGATCATCTCCGGCGAGGACTCCGCCAACCCCCTCTCCGACGACGAAGTCGCCGACAAGCTCTCCCGCGAGTCCGGCCTCGTGATCGCACGACGGACGGTCACCAAGTACCGGAAGGCCCTCCGGATTCCCTCCTCGCGGCAACGCCGGGTCTGGGCCTGAGGGGTTCTTGGCGGGGTGTGCTGCGGGCACGTGCGGGCCGTCTTTCGCGGACCGGGCTGCGCGGCGCCGGTGCGCTTCGCGCACGGGGCGCCCTCGCGGCCGAGGACGGCCGCTCGGGCCGCTCCTCAACGGCCCCACAAGGGGCCGCCCTCGTCGCGGCCGCTTGCGCGGTCTCGCGAAATTTCGGCCCGAGTGCGAAGGCGGGACCCGCGAGGGTTCCTCGGAGGGGCAATTCGTCGTGCGGGAGTGCGGGTTCCCCAGAGGACGCTCACGCCCACACACGGCGCTGTCGGGACGACGGGATGC
>DATLLK010000376.1:0-2790 GCA_035537895.1 Planctomycetota bacterium | reverse complement strand
GCCCCATCCTGTGGAACAACGGGACCCGGGCCCTCGGCTCGCTCGGCGATCCCGCCTCGGTCGCGGCCCTGCGCCGCGAACGCGCGCTCGCCTCGGGCGACGCCCGCGACGACCACCGGCGGCGCCTGATGTGCGACGTCGGGCTCGCCGTCGCCGGCGACGCCGACGCCTGGGCGAGCGTGCTCACGGCGCTCGACCAGCCCGAGTACGACTGGGTAGGCGTCCAGGCGGCGCTCGGCTGGGACGCCCGACGCGTCGGGGGCGACCCGAAGGCCGTCCCGGCGATGATCGAGCTCTGGGGTCGCCCCGCGGCCCGGACCACCCGCCTCGAGCTCGCGATGTGCGCGCTGGCGGGCGAGCCCGAGCCCGACGGGCTCCCCGCCGACGAGTGGGCCGCGGCGATGTCCGAGAGCCGCGTGCGGACGGGGCGCGTGATCGCCCACGCGTGGGCGCTGCGGCGCGGCCGACCCGAGGCGCGGGCCGCCCTGCTCACCGAGATGCGCGAGATCCTCGCCGTCCGCGACGTCGTCGCCCGTACGGAAGGTCCCGAGGAGGACGAGGGCTCGGCGGTGGTCGAGGCCCTCCGGGCCCTTGTCCGCTGGGGCTCCTAGAGCCGGTCCTCGCGCGCGTCCTGCTTCCAGTCGGCCTTCCGGTCCTGCTGGAAGCCCTGCGCGGCGAGCTCGGCGAGGCGCTTGACGTCCTGCGTCTCGACGACGGCGACTACGACGCTCGGCGGGAAGCCCAACCCCTCGAGCAGCGCCTTCGCCCGTTTCCACAGCGACGCCTTCTTCGCCGGCGTCGTCGCGAGGTAGAGATCGGAGACGAGGTCCGCCAGCGACTGCGCGCGGATCCCCTCCTGGTTCCGGTAGTAGTTCCGGATGATCTTCTGCTGATGGGGCGTGTGGTCGCGCTTCTCGGGCATGCGTGAAGCCTACCTCCTCCCGCTCACCGGTCCTCGCGAAGGACCTCGAGCGGGCTCACTCGCGCCATGCGCAGGGCCGGGACGAGCCCGCCCGCGAACCCGAGGCCCAGGGCGACGAGCGCGCCGAGCCCGACCGTGCGAGGCAGGACCGCGTACGAGGGCAGCATCCCGACGAGCGCCGTGCGGACCGTCCCTGCCGTCGCCCACGCGAGCACGGCGCCCGCGACGCCGCCCGTGCCCACGACGGTCAGGGACTCGAACAGCAGGATGCGCGACGCCGTCCCGTCGGGGAACCCCAGCGCCTTCAGGATCCCCACGTCGCGCGAGCGCTCCGACGCCGCGATCCCCATCGCGTTCGCCACCGAGAGCAGCATCGCGAGGAGCACGGCCGACCCGATCCACCCGAGCAGCGACGTCACGTTGCCGAGCGACGAGATGCGCTCGGCTCGAAACGCCGACTCCGTCTGGGTGTGCGTGCGCGTCGGCCCCGCGGCGTAGCGCTGGTCGACGGCGGTCGCGACTCCGACCGCGTCGCTCCCGGGCGCGACCTTGAGCATGTACAGCGTGACCGTCGGCCCCATGGGCCCGGCGATCATGTCGGGCATGTTGCGCCGCACTTCGTCGAGGAACGCCCAGTGGAGGAACATGATCTTGTCGTTGAACGACGGGTCGAGGCTCCGGTAGATGGCCCGCACCGTGAACTCCCACGGGAGCCCGTCCGCCGTCGTGTAGATCGTCCCGATGATGGGGATCGTGTCCCCGAGCTTGAAGCCGTACTTCTGGGCGAGCCCGCTGCCGATCAGGCACCCCCGCCGGTCCTCCAGCACGGCCCGCCGCTCCGCCTCGGAGACCCCGATCTCGGGGTACTGGCGGAAGAGGACGTCCATGTCCACGGCCATCCGCGGGAAGAAGTTCTCCGGGTCGCGGTACGTCCCCGCGAACCACGACCAGCGGTTGACCGACTCGACGCCGGGGATGGCGGCGATCGCGTCCCGGTAGATGGCGGGCACCTCGGCGAAGAGCGACACCGCGCTCTGGACCGTCAGGCGGTTCGTCGCGGCGTGCCGCACGGCCTCGGAGAGCGTCGTCACGATCGACCGCAGGAACACGCCGACGAACACCGACAGCAGCGCGAACCCGAACAGCAGCCCCGACCGCACCGGATGCCGCAGCAGGTTGCGCAGGACGAGGCGGCGAAGCGTCACGGGGGGGATCCCGGACCGTCCACGGCGGGCTACAGCCGCCGCAGGGCCGCGGTCGGGATCAGCCGCGAGGCGCGCCAGGCGGGCACCGCGCCCCCGAGCAGCCCGAGGACGACGGCCACGGCGACGGCGCGGAGGAGCAGCCCCGGCGTCACGCGGAACGCGAAGGCGACGTCGGTGAACGTGTTCCAGTTCGTCGTGCTGGTCTGGATGCCGTTCAACGGCAGCACGAGCAGGCAGCCGACGAGCCCGCCCACGACGCCGATGACGGCCGCCTCGAGGAGGAACGACAGGAAGACCGACGACCCGCGGTAGCCGAGCGCGACGAGGATGCCGACCTCGCGCGTCCGCGCGCCCACGGCCGCGAGCATCGTGTTGACCGCGCCGAGCACGGCCGCGGCGCCCATCAGCGAGGTGAGGACCGTCGCGAGGAACATCAGCACGTCGCCGAGCCGCGACGTCTGGGACCGGTAGTAGGCCCGCTCCGTCTGCACCTTGACCGGGATGCGCTTGTCGTCCTCGAGCTCCGCGGCGACCGTGTCCACGTTCGTCCCCGGCCTGGCCTTCGCGACGACGCGCTGGCGGAACGGCCGCTGGAGCGCGGCCGTGATCCGGTCGACGTCGCCCCAGATCTCGGACGAGTAGGCGCCCTCGTGCGCGAAGACG